>CAZNHE010000001.1:0-48792 GCA_964572735.1 uncultured Chitinophagales bacterium
AGTGTCAGGCACGCCAGAAGAAATACCTTACCCCGACAATCGGGGCGAACCCGCAGCACTCTTTGCGGTAAAAGATAAACCACAATGTGCACAATGAACCTCACAAAGCTCACTATGTATTTTGTCTTTGTGAACGTTGCGTGATCTTTGTGATCATGGTGGTTTATTTTTCCATATAACATAATCGTGAAATAACACATGTCCGATTCATCCGATTTACAATCACTCGATACTATTGTTTCTCTTGCAAAAAAAAGAGGTTTCATCTTTCAGTCATCCGAAATCTACGGAGGGTTGAGTGCCGTTTACGATTACGGTCCTCTCGGCGTGGAACTGAAGCGCCATATCCGGGAGGACTGGTGGAATTTCATGAC
This sequence comes from uncultured Chitinophagales bacterium, assembly GCA_964572735.1. Classification (GTDB taxonomy): domain Bacteria; phylum Bacteroidota; class Rhodothermia; order Balneolales; family DATFMH01; genus DATFNI01. The sequence goes on from CAZNHE010000001.1 coordinate 375, forward strand.
CCGCAAGCACGATAATATTGAGGGGATTGATGCCGCCATTCTCATGCATCCCCGCGTTTGGGAGGCCAGCGGCCACGTCAGCAGTTTCAACGACCCTATGATCGACGACCGCCAGTCGAAGAGAAGGTATCGGGCCGATATGGTGATTGAAGATCATATCCGCAGGCTGGAAGCCGGAGGTAAGACCGATGACGCCAAGCGGATCCAGCAATTGCTGGATTCTACCGGAACCCGAAAATCGCTGACAGAGGATTTGTATGATATCATCATCAGTGAAAAAATTCCGGGGCCGGATTCCGGCGCTTTCAACTGGACCGAAGTCCGGCAGTTCAACCTGATGTTCCAGACACGGTTCGGAGCGGTCTCCCCGGGTGACGACAGCGACGTTGTGTACCTCCGGCCGGAAACGGCCCAGGGGATTTTTGTGAATTTCCTGAACGTGTTGAACACTTCGCGCCAGAGTATTCCGTTCGGCATTGCGCAGATCGGAAAGGCCTTCCGGAATGAGATCGTGGCCCGGCAGTTTGTATTCCGCATGCGGGAATTCGAACAGATGGAGATGCAGTATTTCGTGGATCCGGATTCGGATGTGGAGAATTATCAACTCTGGAAGGAGAAACGGCTCAACTGGCATAAGGCACTGGGCATTCGGGAAGAAAACCTGAGAATGGCTGATCACCCGAAAGACAAACTGGCCCACTACGCCAAAATGGCTGTCGACGTGCAATACCGGTTCCCCATCGGATGGCAGGAAGTAGAAGGCATCCACGACCGCACGGATTTCGACCTTTCCCGGCATCAGGAATATTCAGGGAAGAAACTTGAATACTTCGATCCCCGTACCCAGCAGCGATATATTCCCTATGTGATCGAGACTTCGATCGGGCTGGACCGGTGTGCTCTGATGGTGCTTTGCGATGCTTATCGTGAGGAAGAAGTGCCTGGAGAAAAGGAAGGTTCTTCGGAAATCCGCGTGGTTCTAAAGCTGCACCCCAAACTGGCTCCGGTCACCGCGGGAATCTTCCCTCTCATTAAAAAACCGGAACTGCAGGAAATGTCGGCAAGGCTGGTTCATGCGCTCAACGACGATTACAAGGTGCGATACGACGAAAAAGGCTCTATCGGCAAGCGGTACCGCCGCATGGATGAGGCAGGCACCCCGTTCTGCATCACAGTAGACTTCGACAGCCTGGAGGACCAAACTGTTACTCTGCGCGAACGTGATTCCATGAAACAGATACGCGTATCTGCGGATAAGGTGGGTGAAGCCATCCGCGACAAGGTGGAAAACTGGTAACGGCGTGCCTGCAGGGGGAGCACTCCGGTATCCTGAATTAACGGGAACTACCATTGTCCGTCCGCGAGGTGTCGGGACGGCAAAGGTATTGAAATGGATTTTTTAAGCCTGAGTTCTCCCGAAGGCACCCTTTTGGGAGAACTCAGGTTAAATTACATCCTCAGAACGCCGGTATCCCCCAGTTAAATCGCACGGCGATGCCTGCGGATTCGAGCTTCACTCTGCCGTAGCCGATCGCACTTACCGGAAGCTTCAGGTACGGCTGCACGCCGACACTCAGGTTTGAACCTATTCGTCTCTCATAAGAAACCTGAAGATTCACAACGCTGAACCAGTGTCTGTTTTGGTTGCGGATCTCCAGTTCATTGGATTGCCAGCCGGTGTTGGTAGCATATTTCATATAATACTCCTCCCGGAGCATCAGGTAAGAGGAGATTCCGGCCCCCAGGCTGATCCTGCTGTCTTCTTTTTGCAGAATATCATAATTGATGTTAAGTGGCAGATCCAACACGCGGCAGTCGGCGTGCACCTGGTCGGGCCGGCCGGGGAAACGATATCCGCCGGTCGGGTTATACCGGTCAAAATCGATACGATAGGGCTTCTTGGCATAGATGGCGCCGGCGCTGATGTTCCACCTCCCAACCAGATTGGCGGTGATCATCAAACCGACATCTCCGCCTATGGAGCTGCTTTGAAAACTGCCTGCTCCGTTCAGGTCGGATGAGACGATAAGGCTGAGGGCGAAGTTATCCCAGTTGGAACTCCGCGGCGCGATTTTTACGGAAGGACTACCTGCCTCCTTTCCCCCGGTAAGAAGACCGGACAAATTGCGGCTGTTACCGGCCGGACCCGCCAGGGCGACAGGCGATGGAGCAGCAATCGGCATTTGAAACCTGTCCACCGGTTGCCTGATAATCGGCGGCTGCGAAACCTGTTTTTTCTTTTGTTGGGAAGGAGCAGCCGCTTTATTCTCGTTCCGCTTGTGAACAACAGCTCCTCCGGATGAGGCAGGCTGATGATTCATAGCCATGGATTTTCCCGTGTCGCCTGGCGGCGGAACGGCGGCTTTGGGCGAAACGGAAGGAGCCTCGTGCGATTGATTTACACGACTTACCGGCTGAACATTCGGAGCAGAGGGGCTAAAAAACAGCCACAAAGCCGCCGCCAGTATCAGAGCTGCGGCCGCCGTTCTTCCGATCCAGGTCCAGGGGATAATCTTGCCCCTGCGGTTAAGCCTTTCTTCCAGTGCTTCCCAGTCGGATTCCCGGTATTCGACATGGTTCTCCCCGTCCCTGAGCTTCTCACGGAAGATATCATCAATATTTTCCCCGGGCGACTTCTTCATGTGATCATCCACCGGTATTTATACAATTATCTGTCATATATGAAAATATCATAGCACATCTTTTATCCCGAAGTTTTGGAGGATTTTATAAAGCCCCTTTCCGACTCATCTCTGATCATTTCCTGCAATTTCTGCCTGGCTTTATGCAAATTCGATTTGGATGCCCCGATACTGATTCCCAGCATTCCGGAAATTTCTTTATGAGTATAGCCGTCGATTGCATAAAGATTAAAGACAGCCCGGTAGGCCGGAGGGAGCCGCTGAATAAAGGCCAGTATATCCTGATAGGCCAGCTTCCCCACGATAGCGGCTCCATCAGTGATATACCGGGCCTTTTCCAGATCTTCAAATTGACTGGTTTTCAGGTTTGAGCGGTAATAATCAATAGCCGCATTGGTCATGATCCTGCCAATCCAGGGTTTGAAAGGTCTGCCGGAGTCATACCGGGTTATATTCATGAAAACCTTGAAAAAACCTTCATTCATGATCTCTGCCGCCTCATTCCTGTTAGCTGCATAGCGCAGGCAAACGGCCATGGCAAAGCTATAAAACGCTTCATAAAGCGCTTTTTGAGCCGATCGGTCCTGTTTTATACAGCCCTTGATAAGGTGCTGCAACATTCCTTCAGTCATGTGGGGAAGCAGAGATTAACTTACACTTCTTTGTACCGTTTTATTATATATAACAGAAATATTCCGGTAGATAACAATAATACATATATATAAAATTAACCTATTACATGTAATCCGTAATCAAATTCGACATGTAACGCGATTTCCCTGTGTAAAGCGACAGGAAGAAAAGCCTCGCGGCCCATAAATATCTCACTCCCCATAGCTGTAAACAGTGGAAGTACCGCATGAAAATACATACCTGTTTCCCGGAAAAGATTCTTCATCGAGCCTGTACTTTCTGAGCAGTTCGCGTAAAAGAATTTTTGCCCTGTGCAAACGAACTTTCACATTTACCATCGAGATATTCAGGCTGAGTGCGGTATCTTCCACATTCATCTCCTTTATCTCTCTCATCACAAAAACGATACGATATTTTTCAGGAAGTGACCGGATTGCCGTATCGAGCGTGTATCGTATTTCATTCCAAATGATGTTGGCTTCCGGATTACCGTCATATTCGTTATGAATCCGGTAATGGTACTCCGGGAATACCTGCAGGTCATTACCGCTCCTGTTTGCCAGCCTTTTTTCCCTTTTCAGTCCCTTTAACGATTCATTAATCGCTATTCTGGTGAACCAGGTACCGAATCCGCTCCGGCCCGTGAACTGGCTGAGTTTCTCATAGGCCTTTACGTACGTCAGCTGCAGCGCCTCTTTCGAGGCCTCCGGTTCTTTAAGAATTGAATTAATAATATGATATAACCGACGACTATACCGATGCAGGATTACCTCGTACATCTGCTTCTCCGAATGAAGAACCCGCTGCACAACTTCTTCGTCTGTCAGGTTATCGTATTTTTGATGATTGACAAAAAATATTCCCGCCGGATTCATGAAATTATTCCCTTACTCCTACAACTTTTCATTTTCAACCGGCCTGTCAGAAATGAGGATATCATTATCAGGATGAGCAGACTTCCCCACGTACTCTGGCAAAGCCTTCTTAGGCCGGTAACCTTTCTTAAAGTTGATGTTATTGTATTTTTGTGATGTATTGCATTCTATAGTTAATACGATAAGATGAGGGGAAAAGGTTGCTTCCGGGAAGAGATGAATTTCGGAGAGATGACGAAAGCCGATCGTGGGATTTATCCTTCATCAGTATACTTCAGCGAAGTAGCGCCCGGAACCGGAATTTTCGAGAATGGGTATGAGCACATACGAAACGCAGATACCGGTAACCCAGCGGCCATCTTTTTAGCTACGGAAACATGGATTTATCCGGAGCAGAAAACCGGATGAATACTACAAAGTAATGCTAAACCGGACACTTCCAATTCAGGTTTCTTCAGACCATCTCTTTTGCATTTCAAAAACAAAAAAGCGGCCTCTCTCTAACGTCGTTTGTCCGTCAACGGCGAAATTCTCCATCCCGTTTACCATTTTTTTGATCCATAGAGGATAAGCCGGATTTTCATACAAAGAATAAAACATCCCCATGCCATACAAATCCGTCAATTCAAAATATTCTCTGAAATAATTTTCGTATAAAACCTCAGGTGAAATCAAAAAATGAGGCACTGCAATATCTCCAATCCTGATCTTCCGGGTTTTTCCCATTTCCGGTGTTTCCCCGCTGCGATCACTATTGCCGGCTGATGCTTTCACGACATTCAATCCGTGAAGTATCATTCTACCGTGCCTGTTAAGCAGATCGTATAAAGCGTCTGCCATTGATTTCAGATTGTTGACGGTGTTAATCGCGGCGAATCCCGAAACCACCCCATCGGCCTGCCGCAAATCCAGAGTAGAAAGATCGTCAATATCGGCCTCCATGATGGTTATCAGCGATTCCCGCTCATCGCCCATCAATTTGTTTCTAAACTGGGCCAACATGTTTGGCGAGATATCCAGAGCCGTTATCCTGCATCCCAGACCGGCCAGATACATACTATCTGTTCCGGTGCCACAGCCCAAATCGATGATGTGCTCGCCGGCCCGGAATGTCCTGCGGTAAGCCGTCCATAATTTATTCCTGTAAATTTTAGAAGCTGCCATTAACGAATCGTATCTGCCGGCCAATTGGTCATAGGCCTCTTTGGCTCCATCGGTATTTTGGCGAATCATTGGATTAAGCATACTTCATGAAGACGGTTCCTTTAAAATCATCAGAACCCGCTGGTTTCCGGCCGCTGATAATGGATGAACTTTTGCAGCGCCCTGAGCTCTAACGGATGATTATAATAATTGAGACGATACCGGAGTCCCCCGATGAGGCGAAGTAACTCTCTGAGCGGACCCCTCAGCCGGTGATCGGTGGCTGTCGGATAACGGGCATTCAACACCCGTTCAAAATTATGGACGCGCCTTCGCAGTGGATCTCTGAGCCAGGGCAGATGATGGCTCCTGCGCTGGGCAAAATCCTTCCACTGTGGACTAACCCATTCTTCCAGCGTCTCCGGGAATGCAAATCCCCCGGCCTTCGCCTGTTCAAACAACACCCCCGATAAGGGAACCGGAGTGTACATGTACATGATGATTTCGGTATCGGGATTGATCTGTTTGACTTTCCGGATAAACCGGATCGTATCTTCAATATCTTTTTCAGGTTCGGGAGGATTGCCCATCACAAACGAATATTCGGGGATGATGCCGTAGCTTTTCATCCGTTTCGCCAGTTCCAGCGTCTTTTGGATAGCGGCCTTCCCGCCTTTATTCATGCGCTGAAGCGTCTCGTCGGAACCAGATTCGGCCCCCAGGAACACCATTTTCAAGCCGCTCGCCTGCATCCGGCGCCAGGTAGCATCCGAATACTTCATCAGGGTATCAATCCGGGCTTCTCCCCACCAGCGAATCCCCAGAGGGGATATTCGCCCGGCGAACTCCCGGGTGCGCCGTTCATTGACAAAGAAATTATTGTCGAAAAATTCAATACTGTCCGCGCCGTATTTGGCAACCAGGTGACGCACGGTATCCGCTGTACGGGCGGCTGACTGGGATTTCCATTTACCATTCACCATGTTTACGACGGCACAGAAATTGCAATAGAACGGACATCCGTAGCTTGAATGATGAGAGAGAGTCCTCCGGCCAAGATACGTTTTACGCGGATAGCGGGACATATCAATCCGGTGATAGGGGAACCAGGGGAGTTCCTCGGGATGAGGAACCTCCGCTACATTCGACCGGATGATCGCCCCTGAAGCCGGCTCCTTACATACCACTCCTTCAATCGGGTTCCGGATAATATCCCGGCCGTTCCGAACAGCAGTGACGAGATCCGGGAAAACAAATTCCCCATGTCCCCTGATCACGTAATCCACATATCCCGACTGCAGGCAGACATCATAATGCTGTGTCGGAAAATAGCCGCCCCAAATGACCACGAGTTTGGGGATACGGCGTTTCAGCTCGCGGCATATCGGGACGGCATCTTCCAGTTGGGGACCGCCCATTATCGTAACGCCCAGCACATCTGCTTTCTTTGAGTGAACCAGATCACTGAGACGGAGAACAGGATCATTTTCCAGATTACCATCTATGATCCGATACTCATACTTATTTTCCAGAACAGCACCGAGGGCGAGCAATGCCAGCGGCATCACCGGTTTCCTGTTCGCCGAACTGACAGGGTTATAGAGCAGAATCACGATTGTACCCGACTGATTTTATACAGAACCAACACTTCATTGACATAATCGCGATGTGTCACCGCTTTGATCCTGTAACCCAAATACCAAAACCGGTCAAGCAGCCATTCCGATACTCCCCGATCCGACAGGACAAGCAACGCATAGCCATTGAGGCTCAGATGGCCGTGAAGTTCATCTGCCAACTCGTCCTGGAATGATTCCGACCGCCAGGCACCGTCCAACGGATTTTCAGGCTTTCCCCTGAACCATGGAGGATTGCACAGGATGCAGTCAAAACGTTCCTTCCAGACCGGATCAAACAGATTGCCTTCGAGAAACCAGACATTCCTGCACCCAAACCGCTCGGCATTCCGGCGGGCGCATTTCACAGCTTCCGGATTATTATCGACTCCGACAACATAAGAGGCATATTTCGAGGCGGTTACCGCCAGAATGCCGCTGCCTGTTCCCAGATCAAGAACATTGCCCTGCCGGGGAATCAGAGCCGGCATTTCGTTGAGGACATCGGCCATCCAGGCACCCGAGCGCATCAGGCGGGGCGGGAACGTCTCGTCTGTGACCCAAAACCGCCTTCCTCCGGCTCTCTCGGCATGTGCCCGGCCGTAGCGGAAACGTGCCGAAAACCATTGATGAACCTTCAGGGCAGCCAGATAAACAAGCCGGAATATAGCTCTGTTACGTATCTGCGAATCAATGAAATCCTCCGGTACCGGATAGGAAGTTGCGTGGCGAAATACCAGCATGGGAAACGACGCAGCCTCTCTAAGCCTGCGGAGTCGCCTTCCGGTGCGTCTGAGTTGGTCTTTCAACAGCCGGCGGGTTCTGTACGCCGAAACCGCCACAGTCAACCCTGCCGTCATTTCCTGCAGCCGCTCTTCCGTCAGGAAACCCTGAAACGCAGATATTGGGAACGCCGTGGAATACATTCTGCTGTAACGGCTATGGTTTTCCTCCATCATCTTTCTGCCTTCCCGTTCGGATGAATACCATGGTGTATCAAGTACAACCAGCCTCCCGTCACCGGCCAGTACACGAATTCCTTCGGCAAGAGTTTCCCTGTAATTAGGCGAATAATGCAGAGATGCATTATAGAGAACAAGATCAGCCGTCCGGTCCCGGAATGGAAGATGGTCCATATCCGCCAGCACCTTTACAAACGAAACCGGGTAATGTCTGGATGCCTGCAGACCGTCCCACTCATTTTTTCTGATATCCACCGCCCAGACCCGGTGTCCGCGCCGGGCTATCTGCCACGAAGCCCAGCCATTGCCCGACCCGAGATCAAATATACATAAAGGGCGAAGCCTGTCCTGCTCCATCGGAATGAGTACTTTCCGGATGAACAGTTCCCAGTTTCGCGACCTCAGCCGCCATATACGGGTATGACGGCCCGTGAGATCTTCGTAAGGCAGCTTCAAATAACACCGGGGATCCTCGCTTCCCCATCCTTCGTCGCGCCGTAAATCATCATATCTCAGAACAAATGTCTCCGTGACTTCCGATTCCCTCAAAAAGTTCCAGATTCCATCATGCCTTATAAAAACTTTGCCGCAGTGAACACACTGCAGGGTTTCGTCGTCTTCCTTTACCATCCCTCTGCGACATGCCGGGCACTTCCATATCTGCGGCAGGGCCAGGTGATTCCCGGCTATGATTGATCGGAGATCCCTGTTCATTTGAGCCTCATCGTCATCAGAAAATGATCTCCCATATTTCGGAATACCCGCATATGGGAGATTTTTTCATCCCAATAATCCAGCTTTCGAAACAATGCAGGGTGATCTGTTGCCCACGATTCGAGGTAAGGAGGCGGCACAAGCAGACTTACGGCGCGGTAGCCGACGAGATCGAACCGACGGGAGAAAGCGTCAAGCCATTGCGCGGGGTGGTAGTATCGCGTCCATACGTATCCGTCACCCAAAGGCACAGTGAGGAACCTGTTTTTCCAGCGGGAGAATGCCCGGCGAGGGTGGCCGTGCAGCAAATAATAGCCCGTTTCCCAGGGACAATATTTTCCCATAACATTCACAATCATCATTCCATCCGGTCGTAATAACCGGGCACAATCCTCAGCCAGCCCGGCGATATCGGGAATACAGTTGAGCGCTCCGAAATCGGAAAAAACGGCATCAAAACATATGCCTGACAACCGGGATAGTTCGTGGATGCCCAGCTGCTTTACCGCAATTCTTCCTAGAGCCCCATGGCCTGCGGCACGTTCCCGTGCTTTCCGTACCATATTTGCCGAATCGTCGATTGCCAGAATCCGATGGCCCAGCCCGGCCAGGTGTACGGCGTCTATGCCGGTACCACATCCCAGGTCCAGAATTTTGGAGTCCGGCGGGATTCTTGCGACAATTTCCTTCAGCACTATTTTTCTCATCCGCTGAATGAGGCTGTTATTTCCGAAAGGTCCGTCATAGCAGGAGGCCACTCCGTCGAAAGCTCTCCGGGTATCATCGTATTCCGGGATCATGCCGTATGGAGCCGTTATTTCATTCATACATATGCCTCTCTCCCCGGAGGCCGTCCGCCGCCAGACGACTGAGCACGGCGAGACGAATAATAAGGAATGGAAGACTTATGAGATGATATCCGGTCCCCGCCAGTTGCCTGAGGCCCGGCAGGTAACTCTTATTACCCGAACGGATGAACCTGCTTACCCGCTGCCATCTTTTCCGTACTGTAAAAAGCTTATGAACGAATTGATGGAGCACCCGGTAAAAACGGGTATGGTAAGGGCCGTTAAACATCATGGCCAGATCATCCGAGTCCATCCAGTTTTGCCTGATTCCCAATTGTTCTTTCACTTTCTCGAAAAAGGGGGTACCCGGCAGAGGATAAGATACCGAGATGCCGATGTCATCGGGGTCCGCCTCATAAACCATACTGATCGTTTTTCGGATATCGGAAAGCCTTTCTCCGGGATATCCGAACTGGAGGAAGAAGCCGACCTGTATACCCAGATCATGCAATCTGCGGGCCGATTGTATGATCTGGGCGACGGTCGTTCCTTTATCCATCGCATCCAGGATTTTTTGGGAACCGGACTCCGCCCCTACCCAGACGATTTTGCAGCCGGCACGCTTCAGGTCACGGATACGATTGGGCTTCAGGAGCAGATCTGGCCGGTTCAGGCACTTGAAAGGGATGGAAAAACCCTGTTCATAAAGCTGATCGGAAAATTGTTGCAGCCACCCGGGCTTCAATCCGAAAATATCATCCATAAACCAGATTTCATCCGGGTGATACTTCTCTTTCAACAGGTACATTTCTTCCACCACATTTCCAGGAGACCGGGAATGATACTGTTGCCCCCAAATCGGCTTCGCACACCAGTTACAATGGTAGGGGCACCCACGGGAGGTCACCATATTGAGCGAAAAATACCCATGATGCCGGTACCATATCTGCCGGTAACGATCCATGTCCACCAGATCCCATGCCGGGAAAGGCAGCCGGTCGGGTTCACGCAATACCGGCCTCGGACCGGTACGAACAAGCGGACTCCCCAAGACCGGATCCCGGTAAATCAGCCCGGGTATGTCGGGAATACCTATGGAGGAATGTCCGCTCAGGTGCTCCATCAGGTCCAGCAATGTGTGTTCTCCCTCTCCGCTGATAACGTACCGGGCTCCCTGCCCCAGATAAAGTCCCGCATGATCGGTAGCGTCGGAGCCGCAGACAATTACCGGGATTTCCCGTTCCATGGCCAGGCCTATCATCCGGAAAGCGGCGTGCCGCATGCGCAGCAGGCACATTTTGGAGAGATAGTTGAAATTATCCTCATACAACACCGCATAATCAGGGGTATGCCGATCCAGAGCCTTCCCCCATTCAATTTCCGATTCGGCTATCATGGCGTCAAAAAAGGACACCTCATAGCCCCTGGTGCGCAGCAACGAAGCCGCATACAGGGTCCCCAGCGGCGGATACGGCCGGCGGGCCCTCCACAGCATGGGATCGAACCTGAGATAATACGATTGCCCCAGCAGCACCCGTGTCATCACAAAACCTCCTTTTCTCTGGATGCCGGCTTCGTGGATCGGAAAGAGTTATTGTTATGAGAAATCGCCTCCCGGCTGCCTGACATCCGAATCCTGCACATCACTTCACGAAGCAGATCCCAGTATCTCTCATACACAAAAGGGCGGTGATCATGGGTGTGCAGTTTGATACGATGGAAATCCCACAAGAGCCCCCCATTTCGGTTCTTCAGTCCGCGCCGGATCCACCGGTAAGTCCACCAGCCCATGGCAGCCATATTCAGCCAATACCCGGGTCCTGCGGCGGCGGCCTCCTTTTTTGCCGGTGTTTCCCGGGCTTTTTTCAAATTCGGGAAGAAATCAAATACCCATTGATTATAAGCTAACGGCTCCGGCATCTCCGGGATGCGGGACGCCGGCCTCAGGCAGGCCAGCTGATGGGCCGAATATAAATCGCGCTGATGATGGATGGTAAGTGCCGATTCATCCACCAGATAGTTAAAACACAGGATATCCGCGTGCCGCACCAGAAATGCAAACCCTTTTAGAAGGGTATAAAGCAGCCAGATCCGGTCGCTCGACGCCACAATAAACAGATCCAGATCCCTCCCTGATAAATGGCTTCCATGGACCGTGCCGCCTGAGTAATAAATCCCCATGATCCATGGAAGCCTGCTTAACCAACGAATCAGTTTCCCGTTTTTCTGCACAAAAACTGCGTTGTCGGCCAGATCCGCATCTCTCTGTTTTCCACTGCAAACCCACGGTTCCAGATAAATATAGCGGCTGTCGAACCGGAAAAGCTCAGGGCAATCATAACATAACCGGTTCAGAGCCCGGGTGAATACCGGATAGGCACATTTTACCCCGGGCAGCCTGCGATACAACTGAACCGGAGTCAGGGGGCATGAGAATACCGCGCTATATACCAGACCTTCCACAATGGCCTGCTCAGTCTTCGATGGCAGGCCGCGCTCCGCCGACCATTTATCCTGTGGAGAAGGCACCTCAATCAACGCAGAGAGTTGCTGTGAGAAACGTTCCCAGCTATAAAATGCACGTAAACTGCCGACGATATGCCCGGGTATCGGGGTTGTTCCTCTACTGAGGGTCTCGAAGCCGGCGGCGATCCTCTTCTTGTCGGTGCCGGGTACTGCCATGCCGTGTCCTTTCACAAGTTCCAACAGGGCCGGATCCTCGGAAACCAGACATTCTTTCCCTGCCAGAAGTGCCTCCATGACGGTCATGCCGAATCCCTCAATATCAGACAGATTCACGAGGAAACGGCATCTTTCAAGTGCTTCTGAAAGCCGGGCATCCGTCAAATACCCCAGATACCGGATCCTGTTGTCGGAAGCGATGAGTGCGCGAACCCTTTTCCAATAACCCGCAGAGCAATGAATCCGGCCTGCCAGCAATAACTGCCAACCGGGCAACTTCGCCATCCGAAAACCCTGGAGCATATTCAGAATATTCTTACGCGGCTCTATGGTTCCGATATAGAGGAATACTTTGGAATCGTTTCCCCGGGGATGAAGGGTCGGCACGGTATCGCCTTCCGGAAAACGGCAACCCGGCCTTATCACATGAATCCTGTCTGTTGTGATTCCAAGGTGTCGGATGATATTCCTGCGTGAAGCCTCACTCACTGTCAGGATATGATCGGCACGGGCAACGGTTTGCCTTATCCGGCGGGCATACCAGAGCCTCATGCGCCGGCTGTAATGGTATGGATGGCTTAAAAAAGACACATCATGAATCGTCACGACGGACCTGACCGGGAAGGCATACGGCATAAAATAGTTGGGAAAAAAGGCAAGATCTGCCTTCCAGTTGAACCGGTTGCCTGTCCAGGCATTATTCAGGAGGTTATGCCACCGGGTATCGCCGGGAAAGTGATGAACCAGCTTATCGGACTGTTCAAAGGCGTCGGAATCAATTTGTCCGCCTATGGCAATAACCTGTTCCACAGCGGGCATGAACAGCAACGACCGGAGCAAACCCTGCGTGTAGATTCCCGTTCCTGTTCTTCTGTCTGTGATAGAACTTGTATCTATGAGTACGCGCATAGTCTTTCCCGATCTGTCGTTCCTTATTCCGGTATTTTCTGTCGGACGGGTGTTTCCACATCTTTACAGCTAATACGGAGGAGAATCAGGAAAAGGTTGCCTCTGTTTTCTATACAATCAGCCGGATCCACATTTATGATCCGGTTGATACTGATTCATCATCTCCCATTCCCCTCTTTGTAACCTTTCCCGTTCCCGGTGATCTAATGAACAAAAACCGTCGTGGAATTTTGTGCGCTTTATTTGAAATCAACTATAAGGAAACTCATGAGAAAGAAACGTGTTGGATCTCTGCCTCTCCTGTTGCTGGCACTGGGCTCCATAAGTGTAGTCTGGGCCTGTTCAAGCAACAGTACCGGCGACAATGGGAACGACAAGGGCGGAAGCAACCCCGAAACCTATTACGCCGAACATATCCAGACAATATTCAGTGAAAATTGCGGTGGACCAGATTGTCATATACCGGGACCCACCAGCGGGGTAAGGCTCGATAATTACACAGACGCCATCAACAGCACGGGCGATCAGTATGGAACAAAAATCATAAAAGCCGGTGACGCCGCCGGCAGTCCCATCATAGACAAGATCAGCAATGCCAGACCAAAACACGGCGTACGCATGCCCAATGGCCGCACTCCTCTGACCCAGGCTCAAATTGATACGCTTATCAACTGGATTGACAGAGGTGCAAAAGAAAATGGCTGACCGAATGACGATACGACACGGCTTCCCGATCGGATTCCTGATCCTGGTTTGTTTTCCTTTGGCAGGTATGGCCCAGGTTTACTTTACAAAAACAGGACACGCCCAGTTCACTTCCCATTCTACACTGGAAGATTTCACCGGGCAGTCGGATTATATGACGGGCAAAATCAATCTGGCTGATTCCACCGTTGATTTTTACCTGGACCTTTCGACGCTGTATACAGGCATCGGGCTCCGTGACGAACATATGCATGAGGATTACCTCCAGGTTAATAAATATCCGTTCGCCTCCTTCTATGGCAAACTCACCAACGCTTTAGATCCGGCTACGACAGACACCCAGAAAGTGACCGTCCAGGGCAAATTCAAGATTCACGGCGTCAGCAGACAGGTGGAAATCGACGGATACCTGTTGAAAAGAGGAGAGGAATTATATGTAAATGCCCACTGGCCGCTTCAGTTGCAAAACTACGACATCGAAATCCCCAGTTTTCTGTTCTTGAGGGTCAACCGGACTATCAACGTTTCTATCAAGGCCCTGCTGCGAAAACAGAACGGATCATAAATTTTTTCATCCGATCACCCTGCTCATTCTATTACTGCTTATGAATCCCACAAATCATTTCAACCATTCTGAATTCCCGACATCTACCCGGAACCGGAAGCTCTTTACGAAGTGCTTTCCGGTTCTCCTTTTATTTCTGGCAGGCAGCTTTTGTGTGGCGCATGCCCAGATGAAACGGGTGCGCACAACTCCGAATCAACCCGAACACGCCATCTTTAAGGCTCCGACGGTACTTCTTGTCAATTCGGTCAAGAACCTGTATAAAAACACGCTCTTCATGAGCATTTACCACATTTTCGGACCGGTAAATTCGGGGATTAACGAACTCTACGGGCTGGATGTGTCGGCAAATATTCGCCTTGGCCTGGATTACGGCCTCACGGATCGTCTCTCGGTTGGAATCGGCCGCACCTGGTATAACAAGACCGTTGACGGACGCTTTAAATATACCCTCCTCTATCAGACGGAAAACGACAAATCCCCTCTCCAGCTAAGCATGGCGGGCGACGCGGGTATTATCACCATGGAACATGCCTTTCCCGGATCATATACCTTCTCGGATAAACTTGGATTTATGTATATGATTATGGCCGCACGTAAATTCTCGGATAAGTTCAGTCTGCAAATCGCTCCCATATATGCGCATTATAACCGGGTGTTCCCCGGCGAACACAACGATTATTTCGGCGTAAGCCTTGCCGGACGATATAAACTAACCGATCATACTGCGCTGGCTATTGAGTATATCGACAATATTCATAATAACGACACCAAAAGCGCCCTCTCCATTGGTCTCAATATTGAGACGGGCAGCCATGTGTTTCAAATCTTCTTATCCAACTCACAGTATTACAACCCCCAGGATATCCTCCGCAATACCCATGATAATTTCTTTGCGGGGGATATCCATTTTGGTTTTGATATTTCCCGAATATTCACCTTCGGCGCCAAAGGGTTACATTATTAACAGAGGCGGGCCATCCCCGGCAGAAAACACCATGGGAAATGACAAGCCTTCCTGTGGATAATACAACTTATTCCTTTTGCCACGCCGGCACAAAAGCCGCCATAATTTTCGTTGAAACCTTCGGCGTATTACGGCCCTCTGCTATATGCGGGAGATCACTAATACTGCAACGGTGATCAGAATACCGTACCACAGCAGGGCAAATCCTACATGAGCATGATTGAAGGCGGGAATCAGCAGTCGCGGCCGAGGCACAACAATACGTTCGTCAGAAGGGTTGTAATAAAAATACCGCCACTTCCAGTGTCTGCCATTCAAATCAGGGTGACGATCAAAGAAATCGCGGAATTTCTCTACGAGCCATTTGCTTTGGGCGTAGCTTAAAATGCGTGACGAAAGAAGGATATCGGCCGCAAGAAGAATAATGAGATAAAACAACACCATATTGCCGGGAATCAGCCAATTGATCTTGGAGTACAGAAACAGGTAATTCCAGATCAGGAAAAGCAGAAATGCAAAGAAAAAGAGGTTGAACCCGAACACTCTGTTCCGGCGCAGAAGATACTCATACATATAATCGTCGATGCGGTCGTCTTTTATGCCGTGCAGGCAGGCCTGTATATTTCTGTTGGAAATCTTCAGAATGAGGAAAAAGAGGGCTATCAATGAGATTTGGCTAAACAAATAAAGAATCAGACACCAGACAGGGGAGATAAGCCGGTCCTGCAGAAACCGGTATCGGTCTACAAATTGGGATAACAGCACCGGATAGAATATAAGGACAAGAAACCAGATTCCTCCTGCGATTAGCAGGAGCATAAACCATAAAAAGACCTTTTTTCGGTATGAAAACATCCGGGGGTTACCTTCTTAACAGATCCTGGAGGATCATTCGTAAAATATCCCTTTTTCTACAGATTAAAATATAGAAAGAGCAAAATATAAAGTGTTGTTATTATCAGTCAAACCAATAAAAGGAGAATCCGATCAGGATCAGGATAATCCCCGTAACCGCCTTTTCATGATGTTCCATAAAGTGGAACTTCCACCGCTTGAGCCCTTTCCACCCCATATAGACGAGCACCATCATCCCTGAAACCGTCACGATCAGGTAAATGGCCGATACGATGAGGATGCCGGTCCACCCATATGCTCCTGCCGTGAAATAATAGGTCTCCAATTCAATACACGGTGAGAAAAACATAGCTGTGGAAAGCGTGGCAATAAGCATCCATTTCGACTTCTTTTTCCTGAAAACAGATTCTCCCAGGTGTGCATGATGGTGCATATGTGCCCAGTCCATAAACAGGTAAATGATGCCCAGGACGATGAGTATCAGGGGTGCGGCAAACACAAAAATATGTTCATACCTTGACGAAAGTTTAATGCCGAGCCACCCAACGAATACTCCGATGATGATCGTACTCAGAATATGCGAGAAACCGGTGATCCCGGTAGCGGCCAGAGTTTCTTTGGTCTTCCATTTCTCTGCGCGCCCTATCGCGATCAGAGGCATCCAGTGGTTGGGGATGGTTGCATGGGCGATACTCAGGGCAACACTGCTAAGGATCAACTGAAGCATGGGATGTCTCTGTATAATCGTAAACTCGTGACGTCGTACATTTCCGCCGGCATGGCCCCTGAACAGGCTGTCAGCCACGAACATGCCGGCTATCCGCAATAATATCTAAAATTAAACCGATGACGGAAGAAGAAGCGGCCATAGAAAGGCTTATAAAATAACTCATAATTCCTGACGGCCAAAGCATTTACCTGTGTAATATAACCGGCGGCAGATAATTATTTTGCTTACGTATAGCCTGCTCTGGTAATACCTGATACCTTAGAGGAACCGTTTGAAAAATGCGCGCAGGAAGCGAGACTCCTTCCGGGCCGGGAAGATCATCGTTCCGTCCGGAGTTCTTCCTTTCGCCGCTCTTTCGGCAGAAGGATTTCCCCTCCTTAAGAGAAGCCATCATTATGTCCAGGCCCGGTACACCGTCAAATCCCACAAATAACGGGAACGCATTTGTGTAAAAGACAGCAGGCCCCGATCACTCAGGGACTGAACGCAATCAAGGTTCTTCATCAGTTCGGCGCTGAAGGGGATTTTCTTACTGGCCACTTCTTTCAGGTTATCCCCGAAAACCTCCCTCGCCAGGACCATGATCCGTTCCTGCGCCGAAAGGCTGATGACCGGAAACAGTAACTCTCCTCCCGGGTTCAGATGTCCGGAAACTTCACGAAGCATACGCATCGTCGGCTGTGTTCCGTCTACCCCTCCTGTAGGAATCGGCTCGGGATACCATTCGGAAATACGTGATATCTCGTCTCCCATACCGGACACATCATCAACGATCAGGTCGAACTTTCTGCCCTCCAGATTATCGAACAGATTAGAATGAACAACTTCGATTCTATCGGCCACACCATTCTTTTCGGCATTCGCCCTTGCCAATTCACAGGCCTGTTCCATCACATCTGCGGCAACCACGGTTTCGGCACCCTCCAGTGCAGCGGTAATGGCAATGGGTCCCGCCCCGCACCCCAGATCGAGCACAGATTTCCCCCGCACGTCTCCCATAGCCTGAGCAAGTAAACGGGTGGTTGTGGTAGGTTGAAAAACGCCGTGTCTGAGGTCCAGCTTTACAGCCTGACTGGCTAAAGGATATTCTGCCATAATTGAGATTCCGTTAATAAAAGTTGAAGACCCGCATCAAAACATGATCAGCATTTTGAATGGCGTTCGCCGGTGCACAGCTTGTCACGAAAAACATGCCGCTTTCAGGAATACATATTTTGAATGGGGGGTTGTGATACGATCTTTGGGGGCTTTGAGAGGTACGTTTCAGGGTAGAAATTACAAATAATTGTCGACCAAAACCCGGAAACTCCCTCCCTTTATATAGCAACGGCTCAGAAAGGATCTTATTTCAAAAGTACATAAAGCGCAACCGCACCGGCAACAGATACATTCAGGCTTTCTACGCCGGCACGGCCTCCTGCTCCGGGTATTTTGACCGATGTTCCGGATAACTTCCTCCTGTCGATCCGGATTCCATGAGCCTCGCTGCCAATGACCAGGCAGAGGCCGTTTCCGGCAAGTTCCTCCGATAAGGGAACGGATCCGGGGCGATCTTCAAGAAATAATATCTTCCAGCCTCTTCCTGCCAGTTCTTCGAGTGCCTCCCCAGGTTCTGCGATACACCAGGGCAGGCTTCCGGTGGCGCCGGCCGTGCTGCGAACTACTTTGGGGTGAAAAGGATCAACCGTATCGCCACTCAATATGATTCCGGCCGCCCCAAACCACGCCGCTGTGCGGATGAGAGTGCCCATATTCCCCGGATCCCGAACGCCGTCCAGGACGATAAGGCAGCCTTCGGGCTCCGACCAGCGGGACCGTTCGCTCATCTCCGGAATCCTGCATAAAGCGAATACTCCCTGGGAATGCTGCGTGTCTGCTATTTCATCAAAAACGTCAGGAGGCAACAGGTATACCGGTCCCGGTTGGTCTTCCCCGAAGGCGGGGAGTAAAAATTCGGCACGATCTTCACTCAGATATAAATGGAGCATTTCTATCTTATGATTCTCAATGATTTGTGCAACCGTCCGTTTTCCCTCTGCAAGGAAAAGGCCCTGTTCCCGACGATATTTCCCACGCCGCATATTCCTCAGAACCGAGATCTGCCGGCGCGATGCATCAAGTGTTTTCATGATGGAAAGTATAGGGAGGAAATTATAACATAGAAAGGCATCCGGACGGAGGTCATTTATGTTCGGATAATGCTGCATTTTACATAATGCCGGTAGCGGCATATTTTGGTATCATTCTCCCCCGGAGAAAACCAGAAACCATATGCAAAAGGCCGGATACATCCTCATCTTTCTGTTATCAGCAGGGGCATTGGTCCCCGAAGCGGCCTCTGCGCAGTTTTGGGGGCTCGGTTTGTCCGGCGATTCCCGCTTCTCGCGACAACTGGATGCAGTCAATTGGGATTTCAGCGGAAATTATGCCTATCATCAGCCCAATTTGGATCTTCAGCTCTTGGATGGGTTCAGCCGCCGTTTTTATTTTCTGAACGGTTACGCCCAGAATATCCAAAACCAGAACCTCGGACATCTGGCGTTTACGAAATGGGAGGGAACATATTGGGGATATGGTCTTAGAGCTCAGTCTTTTTCTTACACAAATACCCACGTACGCCAGGTGATCGCAACAGCCGGACCGGTGTTCCGGTGGCCCCGGAACTGGCAATTGGCGCCGGGTGTGGGTTTCATGACCGACCGGCGCAATGATCATACCGATAATGGCGTAGCGTTGTCTCTCAATGCCTTCAATCCTGGCCTGCAGGTGGGGGAAGTGACGCTCAAACCCGACTTTTCGGCTCAATACGCCAATATTCGGCCGCGTCAGTATCATTTATACCGGCTGAACACAACAGCACTTTATCATAATGAGGATGTCCATCTGCATGCTCACCTTAACCTGGGAGAATCCAAACAGGGGAGCTATCAACCGGGCAGCTATTTGAACCGGGATGTGAACAACGTCATGGAAATGGTGGTCAGCGACAGCAGCGAATTGGCAATGGATCTTGATTTCCCCATCTGGCAAAATCTGAAGGGAGATCTGAATTTCAGTACTCAGACCAATGTGCGCCGCTTTATCAATAATCCCATCGGTAATCAGACCAGTAATGATCTCTTCGATTCACGCTTCATTCATCGGGAACTGGATTTGACATTCACTTCAACCTACCGGTTCGGCCTCCACCACCTGAGCGGCGGATTCGATTATGAACTCATGAATATGGGCGCCCGGCTGATCAATACAGGGGAATCTGCCGACATCACCAATTACACTATACAGCAGGAGGCCCGGCAGCGGGCTATCCTGAGTGCTTCCAACTTTAACCAGTCACAATTCGCGTTGTTCACCCAGAACACGATTGTGATCAACACCTCGAATATTCTCAGGTTCGGCGGCAGGATCGGTATCCTGCATTATAATACCCCTGAAACCACAGACGACGATCACGACATCCTGACATTTCTGTTCAATCTGTCGGAGAACCACCGGTTTACGGATTACCTGAACGGAAGCATCTCCTTTTCCGGACAGGCTTTCCACAACGTATATATTTATTCTTCCCGCAGCAGTGAAAATAACTGGCGCCGCTCCCTGCGGCTGGTGCCGGTGCTGGAATGGAAGCCGACAGACTGGCTGAGTATTCATCAACAATTTCTGCTTCGGGCCAACTACACCGTCTACGATTATACCTTGCAGGGGCAGCCGACAAACGACCAGGCCAGCCGCGAATGGGGTATTCGGACAGAAGCGAGGATACAGGCGGCCCCCGACTGGTTTTTCTCTCTGAGCGGATCGCGAAACGAGCTGCGCATCGGTCAGCTTTATTGGAAAGTTTTCAAGGAAGTCCCCCTTGATACACTGGTAACCTGGACGGGTGAAGCCACCATCACCCATCAGAAGGGCCTGCTGACAGTTACTGCAGGCATGCGGATATTCCTTAAGCATAAGTATCTGCCGAGCACAGAGCTACAGGCCGTCATCCCCGGGGAAGGCGGTTCCCGCACCATCAGCTGGACGGCGCCGGGCCGCCAGACGACCATACAGTGGGGCCCTGTGGTTACTATCAGTCTGCCTCTTAAAGATGGCAACGAGCTTTATCTCGACGGCTGGATTCAACAGCAGGCTATCAACAGGAAACAGTACACACGATATCCGTCCGATGAGGAAGCTGTCTTCAGACGGGCCGCCCGTCATTGGTCCCGCCAAATGTATCCAAACCTCACGCTCAACGCCCGCTTTCATTTTTAAGGCCGGAGGTTAGCCGGTTTTTTTGGGGTGAAATACCCTGAACGCCATTATAAGCCGGCCATTATCCGTCGCAGCGGATAATATTCTTTACGGTGAAAAATCCATCATAATTCGGTCTGCGCCGCTGTCTTCCACAATTTCTCCAGCCGGCGGATGAACTCAGGGATGAATCGGCGATGCTCCGGCTTCATAAAGACACTGCGCAGAACGACGATCTCCTGTTGGTCGATCCGCAATTCGGGATGATGATTTTTAACCTCTTCCGAGGACATCCGGAGCAGGCTCAGGTGCAATCCTTCCCGCGTATCTTCCATCCCCGATTCAAAAATGCGCCTTGACAGATCGGAGATCCGGGAAGCCTGCAACGGCGTTGTCCTGGGAAAATAGGCGAGGATATCCAGTTCCGGGGGAATCAAAGGGATAAAGAAAGGAGATTCCAGGAGCGAGTCGTAGCATTCGAGTGCCGCCATCCGGCATTGGTGCAGGATTCGGCCGAGCCCATCCTCCCGCAGCGGGAAACACCGGAGCGTGGCCCATAAGGCGGCCGCCGAAGCTCCGGACCGTGAGCACTCCAGGCTGATCTCTCCAAGATGGAGATCCTCTGAGGAGAAATAAGTATATGGCGAATCATGCTTGTAAAATCGCCCGACGGACGGATCCTTGAAAAGCACACAGCCGCATCCATAAGGCTGCAAGCCGTGCTTATGAGGATCGATTACGATACTGTCCGCCTCCTGCAGCACCTGCCACGGTTCTCCATCCATCGCCCCATCCGATTTGAGCAGCGTAAAAAAGCCTCCATACGCCGCGTCTGCATGTACACGAACATTATTGGCGCGGCAGACAGCAAGAATAGCCGGCAAATCCTCAACCAGGCCGAGTCCCGTTGTTCCCATTGTAACCACAACGGTTCCGATCTCCCCAATGACCTTCTCAAGGGCTTCGGGGTTCATCTTCCCGTTCTTTCCTGTTGCTATTTCTCTCGCAGGAATATCCAGTACCCGGCACATCCTCGGATGTGTATAATGCGCCGCCGAAGAAAAGGCAATACTCTTATCCGGATGGGATTCCCGCGCCACCCAGAGCGCCTCAAGGTTTGCAATAGTTCCGCCGCCGGTCAAATGCCCCAGGCAACGACTGCCGTAGCCGGCCATCTCCGCCATTTGGGTTATCACTTCCTTTTCCATGACAGAGGTAGCCGGCCCCCCATCAAGCGCATGGTTATTCGGATTGATGGTCATGGCGAGCAGGTAAGCCTGCATCGCGATTTCATGCGGAGGCTTGAGCATCTGCCCGGCATATTGTGGATGATGAAACGGATAGTCATCCTTTAATCTGAGGACCAGTTCATCCAGGACCTTCACGGCCTCTCCGACAGGGACACGTGCGCTTTCATCCTGCGGGAAGACCCCATACGAATCCCGCCACGCGTCAAGTTCTTTCAAATACCCGCGGAGCCGTTCTGAATCCATAGTCAACAGCTTATGAACCCGAAAACGGGATTTTTCTGCTTCTCAACAATCAATAAAATCACCGGAGCGGCTATCTGTAACGGCTACAAAATCGTGAAACTGACTCCCAGCCCGAGGACCTGCTTTATTTGCAGGGCTTTGGTTACATCATCATTATAGACCATTGCAAACTGGAGATCGGCATTCATGAATTTATTAATACGGCCTACAAGTTCATTGCTCCATGTGAAGTCGGTGCTGCTTACCGGTTTGATGAAACTCGTGAACGAATTGAAGCCGCTGGTCAGAGTTACATTGGGCAGGATTTCCTTCTCAAATTGCAGCCCGATATAAAAGCCGCTCTCAGACTTCAAATGGGAGTTAGGCTTCAGGCCGTAATTGGTGGAGAGCACCGTATCGCTCACAATTGTCTGCTTCAGGGCAAAACCCGCCTTTGCGCTAAAGAAGGTGACGGGCTGCCAGGAATAACCTATTGCTTCCTGCACATAAGCGGGCGACATGAAATTGGAAATATATACATCGGGCGCATTATCATTATACTGGAATCCTTTGTCGAACTGTGTCTGAAAGGTGAGGAGGATGAAAGCACTGAAAACAGGATTCTTCATATAAAGATCGGCCTGATTATCAATTTCGATCATATCATCGGTTTTCCGAACACCCTGGCCGTGGAGGCGGGTTTGTCCATATTTCAGGCTGATATCCGTCTGATAGCCGAACCTGTCTTTGCGGTAGAAAGCCTGGAAAAGGGTGGCCCCGGTGAGAGCCAGAGAGTTCACCCCGCCCTGGCTCCAGTTGGAATAAGCCGCCTGGTTACCGTTCAGGGCGCCCGTCAGATGCAGATCCCAGCCCTTCACCGTATCCGGGATAGCCGGCAGGTGTGTCTGAGCCATAAGAATTCGTGAAGCAGACAGGCTGAGGCAACCAAAAAGTATGATGAAAATAGATTTGCTCGTGAGGCTTTTCATTATATCCTTCTCCTTATTACAAGTCATAGTTAGTTAATTATATTTAATATACTTCTTTTTATACATGTGAAATCCGGCGGGATCGATGCCATCCCAAAATACGAAAAAAGGCCTGATGTCAATCCGGATGATAAAGGACCGCTCTTTTGCATGCCGGCGGCACCGGGGGCTCAGACGCTGAGTTCCAGCAATACCTGGTCAGCCTGTTCCAGTTCGGACAGCATAACCGTGACATGTTCATTGAGCTTGGAAGGAATGTGCAGCCCGACATATTGTGCTTCGACCGGGTAGGCACGATGTCCGCGGTCGATGAGAACAGCAAGTGTAAGGGAACGGGGTTCACCCCGGCCGAATAACTTATGAAGAGCATGATACACCGTCCGTCCGGTGAAAATGACATCATCGACCAAAACCACGTTCTGGTCGCTCAAATCGGGAAATTCATCAGACGAATCGTCGGAATCGTTGATACTCAATTTGCAGCTTTGGATCGTATTTTCCGTGATCTCCCCCAGGTAAGATTTCAGCCGCCCGGCAAGGCTGTGTCCCCGCTGATCGATACCCAATAATACCAATCCGGAAGAACGCCCGGTATGTTCATACACCTGGCACGCCATTCGTTTGAGAGTACGCTGCATCCGCGTGGCGCTCATGAGCTCCACCGTATTCGGAGAAGTGATTGCAGTCACGGTTACCTTATTTTATTGAAACATGGCTTTAATGCTGCCCCACGTACTGCGGATAGCCGTTGTCGTGTAGCTTACAGGATTTGTCTGGGCAGTTTGCCAATGGCCGTCTTTAAAGTAAATTTTCAACTGATAAACAACCAATTCGGTATTTGAACTGGCTTTGAAAAGACTTTTGTCGAAATATTGATACTGAAGATTCGAACTCTCCCCCTGCCGAACCGGTACATCGCTGATCTTGACAAACGAGGCATCCTCATTGAACTTGCGATCCAGTTCAAAATGATCGATTTGATCCGCAGCATCTTCACTATTGAGGCTCCATTCCACAATGATGATATTCTGTGACTGATCCGACACCGAAGCTTTGAAGCCCTTCAGGATCCCTGTTGTGGCGGCTATCATGCACACAGCGATGAATAACAGGAATAATATTTTAAGATTCCTAAAAATCATGCTTCAAAACCAGTAAAAAATGATACCGTTTTCCTCATTCATTACTTTATAATGCTCTCTCAGACTATTAAATTCCCGTATACGATCCTGTTATCGTTTGCATTATACCATTTTATCGTTCAATTATACTATTTCCTGAACAAAAAGTCACCACCGGGCATTTTGTTTTAAAGTTAAAGTTCACAAAAATAAACCTGGAAAAAGCGATGTCTGCTTCTGCCAATAATTGGAAACTCCTTATTCTGTCGTCCGCTTCGTTCGCCACAGGTCTGGCTGCGGGGCTGTTGTTCACTCCGGCTTCCGGCGAAGAAAACCGGCGGCGCCTGCAGGACAGTTCCGGCCGGGCCATCCGCTGGATGGATGAGAAATACCGCGAAATCCGGCAGGCCGCGATCGGCAAATGGGATAAAATCAGGGAGATCATTCCCAATCCCTATTCCGCCACCGAACATCTTCATCTTGATAAAGAAGATTTGCTGACCCGGAGCCATGCATGAACGGCTTCTGCAATTTATCTGGGCCAATCTCTATTTTCATCAGGAGAATCTGCATACCACTGATCAGCGGCCGCTGGCAATCCTGAATCCCGGGGAAGCAAACGACGGGGACGGGGCGGATTTCCGGGAAGCGAGCATCCGGCTGGACGGTCTGACCTTCCACGGGGATATTGAGCTTCACCTGGAGGCACGACACTGGTACGATCACCGGCACCATGAGGATCCGCGGTACGACAGGGTAATCCTGCATGTCCTCTTGTCGGAAGATGATTTTATTGAGGCCCGGAGGACGGATAACACGACGATCCCGTCGCTTATCCTCAAGCCCTACATCAGTGAGCGCGTGACTTCCCTGTTCCGCAAGAGCCGCCGGCATGCCCGCCTCCCCTGTGCCGGGTTCATCGGACAGATCGATCCTTCCGTGATACAAAAACAATGGGATACAGCCGGGAGCCTCTATTTTAACTATAAAATCCTGGAACTGGAGAAGCGCTATAAACCTTCGGCGTCCCCATTCAGAGCGTGGCAGGACTTACTGACCGCCTCTCTCTTCGACGGGCTGGGCATTTCCGGCAATCGGAGACCGATGCAGCGGCTGTTCGATCTGCTGTCCGGCGATATCCCCGATCCCTCATCTCATTCTCTGGATGATCTCCTGACAACGGCCTTTGGATATGCGGGACTGGAGGCCGACGAAAATCCCGGAAAACTCGCCCGCAGGGACTGGTCGTTTTCCAACATGCGACCACATAACCAACCGGGAAAGCGTATCCCCCAGGCCGTTTCGATATGGCACGCCCTCCGGAAGATGTCCGCGGATTCACTGTTTAACGATCCGCTAGCCGTAAGCTGGCAGTGTTTAATCGCACCTCACGGACTTTCGGCTCCCCTGGGGGAGGAACGGAGCGGAATCCTCCGCACCACCGTTTACCTGCCGGCAATGTACATCCTCGGGTCCCTTTTTCAGAAACCGGGACTGAAACAGCAGGCCCTGAAAGCGTGGAACGAGGCTGCTATACAGGTACCCCGCTCGATACGCTCCGTGTTTCACCGGGCCGGGCTGGAAGACGACCGGCTGCTGAGCAAGCCCGCCGCGGTTTATCAATATAAACACCTGTGTCGGGAGAACCGCTGTGAGGAATGCGCGGTTATGAAAATGATTCTCAGAGCTTGACACGCGGAATATTATTTGATAAGTTTGGTCTCTTTTTTGAGATCAGGGTATTGCCCGGTCGTCTAATGGCAGGACAGCGGGTTTTGGTCCCGTCGGTGGGGGTTCGAATCCTCCCCGGGCAACGCGAAAACATAACCGCTCAGCAGTAAGGATGTCGCCAACGGTCATCCTTTTTATGTATACAAAAACGCCTAATCATAAAGATCATTGGAAAAACCGCTGGCCATATTTGCAGGTCGCAGTAACGCAGCGCTTGCCAGGGCAATCGCAGAGCAATATGGCACCCGCCTCGGCGAGTTGACGATCAAAAATTTTTCCGACGGCGAATTGTATGTGAAATTTGAGGAAAGCATCCGGGGGAAGGATGTCTTCATCATCCAGTCGACCCCGCCGCCCAGTGATAATATCGTGGAGCTGCTCCTGTTATTGGATGCTGCCAAGCGCGCTTCGGTCTATCGGGCAACGGCGGTCATCCCCTATTTCGGTTATGCGCGACAGGACCGGAAGGATCGTCCGCGAGTCTCGATCGCTTCCAAGCTGATGGCCAATCTGCTGACTGAAGCAGGAGCGGATCGCATCCTGACGATGGACCTCCATGCCCCGCAGATTCAGGGCTTTTTTGACATTCCATTGGATCATCTGTATGCCAGCCGGATCTTTATTGAGTATTTCCACCGCAATCCGATTGAAAATCTGGTGGTGGTGGCTCCAGACGTCGGCAGTCTGAAGATGGCCCGCAGCTACGCAAAAAGTCTGAATGCGAGTCTGGCTTTTGTCGATAAGCGGCGACCCAAGCAAAATGTTGCCGAAGTGATGAATATCATTGGCGATGTAAAAGGCAAAAATGTCTTGCTGGTCGATGATCTGGTGGATACCGCAGGCACGCTTACCAACGGGGCAGCCGCACTCAAAGAGCGGGGAGCGCAGGAAATCATCGCAGCCTGTGCCCATCCGATGTTATCGGGACCGGGCTATCAGCGCCTGGAAGATTCCCCTATCGACCTGTTGCTGGTCACAGATACGATCCCCCTGAAAAAACCGCTCGCAAAAGCCAAAGTGCTGAGTGTGGCCGGCATCTTTGCCGAAGCAATCCGCCGGATCTACACCGACGATACCATTAGTTCACTTTTTGATGATTGAAACGATAAAGGCCTATTATGAATAAACCTGAGAAAGTAAAACTGCAAGCCCATCCCCGCGAAACGGGCCGGCATCATACCAGACAATTACGGGACGAAAAACGTGTTCCCGGGGTCGTTTACGGTCCGGCATTGGACGAAAACCGCCATTTTGCCATCAATGAACTTGATCTTGAGAAAATATTATCCAGCAGGGATCTCCAACTTGTCACTCTCGTTTTCGGCGACAAGACTAAAGTCGACACGATTCTGAAGGCGGTTGAGTTTCACCCGGTAACCGATCGCCCTTTGCATGTCGATTTCTATGCCCTGTCAAAGGACCATGCAGTAACCGTTACCGTGCCTCTTCTTTTTACCGGCACGGCTGTTGGCGTCATCGAAGGCGGCCGGCTCTACCGTTCGACCCGCGAACTTCGGGTCACCTGTCTGCCGGACGCCATACCGGCCAATATCTCCGTGGACATCTCCAAACTGACAATCGGCAGCACTCTACACATCCGTGACATTGAGATGGAGGGGGTGACACCGGTTGACGACTCCGGCCGCACACTGGCGACGGTTCGTCCGCCACGTACCGGAGTCCAGGCAACGGTTACCGAAGAAGGTGGTGAGCCTGAGGCGGAAGAAGCCGGGGCGGAAGAAGAAGCGGAAGCCGAAGAAACCGGAGAATAAACTCCTCTTACAAAGTGAGTCGGTATTATCCGGTTCTGGCCCTATGCCTTTAATTGTCGGTTTGGGAAATATTGGGAGCGAATACGAGGGAACCCGGCATAATGCAGGGTTTCTCGTTGTTAATAAGCTGGCCGATACACTGCGCACTTCTTTTAAAGAAGGAAAAGGGCCCTTCAGGGTGGCCGCGGGAACGCATCGGGGGAAGAAAGTCATTTTGATTAAGCCTACTACTTTCGTGAACCTCAGCGGCCGCGCTGTCAGCCGGGCTTTGCATCTTTACAACCTTCCACCCGAGGAATGCCTGGTTTGCCTTGACGATCTTAATTTGCCGCTGGGTACCATCAGATTGCGTCGCGGAGGAGGCACCGGCGGCCACAACGGACTGAAGGACATTGTCGATACCATTCAATCCAAACACTTTCCCCGGCTCAGATTCGGGATAGGCAATGATTATCCACGCGGACAGCAGATCGATTTTGTTTTATCCAAATTTGCCGCCGAAGAACAACCCCTCGTGGAAGAGACTGTAAAGCGATCGCACGACGCCGCCCTTTGCTTCGTCAGGGAAGGCATTGAACGGGCGATGAACCTTTACAACCATTGATACCCTCTGCCTCTCCGGCTGTTAGCTAAGGCAGATTCACATCGCCCTTTTTATGGAGCATTCAGAGAGCTGATCGCATCAAAAGAGCCTTTCAGAATAATGTTCAGCGTATCAACGATTGTTCCGGAAACCTGATAACCCTGAGCCTGAATAGTAAAATCCCCTTTTGCTTCGTGATCCCCTATCTGATCAATGGTTAACGTCCCGGAAACCGAGACAAAGGGAATCGTACTGTTCAATACACCGGCAGCAAAAAAATCCCCTGAATCAGATTGGTCTGCGTTGGTAATAACCTGAGTTCGATTAATAATTGCGAAGTGTTACGAGGGTAAAAAAAGAAGGAGAGAAAGAGATAAAAAAGTCGGATAAGTCACCTATTTTCCATATATTAAGTCATTGACTAACAACAATATAGGAGAACAAAATGAACTTATCCGACACTCGCATAATCGAAATTTTTTACCACGTCGATACCTTCTGTCTGGCTTTTAAAGATACGATAAAATCTCATCTGGTGGGCAACCCGCCCAAACGAAAACCTCGCATGGCCACCAGCGAAGTCATCACGCTGATGATCCTGTTTCACCTGAGTGGGTACCGAACCATCAAACACTTTTATACCGGGTATGTTCAGGTTCATTTAACCCACTTATTTCCCAGGACGGTCTCCTATACCCGGTTTACCGAACTCATGCAAGCCGCTAATCTGCCTCTGGCCTTGTTCCTGAAAACCCAACGCATGGGCGAAGTAACCGGGATTTCCTTTATTGATTCCACCCCAATACCGGTATGTAAGAATAAGCGCATCCTCACCCATAAAGTCTTTGATGGACTGGCTGCCCGGGGAAAATCCACCATAGGATATTTTTATGGGTTCAAGCTTCATTTGGTCGTCAACGACAAAGGAGAACTGCTTACCTTTCAACTTACCCGTGGGAATCTCGATGATCGCCAACCACTCAAAGATCCCGGGTTCATCCGTGAACTCAAAGGTAAGCTCTATGCAGACAAGGGCTACATCTCCCATCAACTCATGGAGATACTCTTCCAGGATGGCATTCACTTGGTTACCCAGATTCGTAGCAATATGAAGAACACGCTGATGGACTTGAAAGATAAGATTATGCTGCGGAAACGCTCTATTATCGAAACCATCCATGATGAACTTAAAAACATGTGCCAGATTCAGCATTCCCGGCATCGCTCGGTGGGAAATTTTCTCTCGAACTTGCTGGCCGGACTTGCTGCCTACACCTTTTTTCCTAAAAAACCCGCGATCAAATACGAACCGGTCGTTTCAAACCAATTAAGCCTAATTTAAAATCGAACTCAGGTTAATAAGTTTATCTCCCGTTTCCAGCGTCTCATTTTCGTAAGGACCCCCGTGGAGGGAACATTCCTGTAGCGAAATTATGCCGTCGAACGAAGACGTGGTTTTACATAGCGGGTGAAGTCTACCTCCCAAAAACAGACAACCTTTGATACAAACACGAAATAGGGGATATTCCCCATAAACCTCATTTTTTGACACATCATGCCATACTAAAATTCGGAGCCGGGATAGATTGACAGGTCCGTTGATGGGAAGGCATAAAGGAGAATAAATCGAATGGTGGAAAAACTTTTTAAAACTAAACCGACTATTTTCCTCCTCCTCATTTTGTGTTTTACCGATGCATTTGCACAATCTGCAACACCTGAACGGATAATCAATCTTGATTTCAATCATGTTAAAGGTTCCTTTAATGCAATGTTTAACGAATGCGTTGGTGCCGGGAGAGCTAATGAAGGGCTTCGTGCCGACTGGCAGAAACAATTGGCGCTTGTAAGAAAAGAATGCGGCTTTAGATATATCCGCATGCACGGATTATTATGTGATGACATGGGTGTCTATAAAGAAGACCGTAACGGGAATCCCGAATATAACTATCAGTATATTGATGTCTTATATGATTATCTGCTATTAGATGTATAGATGAAAATATTGAGATGAAGATAAAAGCATGTTTTCTAAAATCGGTTAAACTGTTCTTTTATAGAGGAATCGTAACAGCATTTCTTCCGGGATTATTTCTTAATACACCGCTATTCGCACAATTACCTCCGGCGCAACAGGTAATCGGCAAAATGACGGTTGGCTGGAACATGGGAAACACGCTCGAAGCCATCGGTGGAGAAACAGCATGGGGAGGGGCATATACCACCCAAAAATTAATTGATTCGGTGAAGGCGGCAGGATTCAATTCGGTCAGACTCCCATGCTCATGGTTTTCCCATTCAGATACCGTAACGAGTAAAATCGATCCGGACTGGCTTGCCCGTGTGAAGCAGGTAGTGGACTATTGTATTAACGATAGCATGTACACCATCATTAACATTCATTGGGATAAAGGCTGGTTGGAAAATAGGGTTGATGCAGCGGATTCGGCCCAGGTAAATAAAAGGCAGCATGCCTATTGGACCCAAATAGCAAACTATTTCAGGGGTTACGATGAACATCTGCTTTTTGCAAGCGCAAATGAACCCAATGTTGATGATGCGACGGGAATGGCAATACTGTTATCGTACCACCAAACCTTTATAAATGCTGTTCGCGCAACAGGCGGGAATAACGCTTCGCGCACCCTCATTATCCAGGGACCATCTACAGATATAGATAAGACCAATAATTTGATGAACACAATGCCCACGGACCAGATTTCAAACCGCCTGGTAGTAGAAGTTCATTACTATTCGCCCTATCAATTTACTCTTATGGCCCAGGATGCAAGCTGGGGGAAGATGTTTTACTATTGGGGAAAAGGCCATCATTCTGCTACAGATGTCATGCGCAATGCAACCTGTTGTGAAGAAAGCTATATGGATAAGAAATTCGAGTTGATGAAAACTAAGTTTGTTGATAAGGGGATCCCTGTTATAATCGGAGAGTTTGGTGCTGAAAAGCGAAAACTAAGTCCTCCGTCGGATGAAGCACTTAACCACGCCTCAGTGGATTATTATGATTATTACCTTACAAAATCGGCAATTGCCCACGGCATGGTGCCCTTCATTTGGGATACAAATATGCAGTTATTTAACCGTAGCACAGGAGCAATTCTGGACCACGGAAAACTTGATGCAATCATGAAAGGCGCCGGAGTAGCAACGCCCATTTCTGATGAAACAAGTTTGAATATCCCGAAAGGATTCTCGCTTGAACAAAATTATCCCAATCCCTTCAATCCGTCAACCCGGATTCGTTACAGCCTGCCGTATCAAAGCCAGGTGACCCTCAGAATCTACAATACCCTAGGTCAGACAGTGGCCACCCTTGTCAATAGCCGGCAACCGTCGGGGTTGCACAACGTTGAGTGGAATGGACGCAATGAAGCGGGTAATAAGGTTGGTAGCGGCGTTTATCTTTACCGGATCCGGGCCGGCGATTTCAACCGAACCCGAAAGATGTTGTTGATGAAATAGAAAAAGTCATTACCGGCATGTCAATGATAAATTGATGGTTTTAATTCTTGCTCCGATTTTCGGGGCTTCGACGTACTGCAATAGAAACATATACGATAGGGAATAATTCATAGATATTGCCCTCCAATTCACCCACAACCCGATAATATCCCGCAGGAATGGAATACGGGCATGAAAAGATGACGATTGTATCAACTCGGCTGCTGATAACATCCTGTAAGGGGCAAAATTTGGGCAAAAAATCCAAAACTCTTTTCCAATGCCGCGCCGTCAGGTACGGCATATGATAACGAACCGGTTGAACATGCTCCATTCATCTCTGTTGAATCGTATAACATATATCCCGTACCTGAAGGCACGGAATGACAGGGAATTGATCATATCCTATCAATATGAAGCCCCTAACGGGATAAGAATCTGGTTTTTCCCCGAACCTGGTATCGAGTCGAGCGTGGCCTATTGTGTAATTCTCTGACTGATTTCTGCACCCCGATTTTCGGGAACAAAAATATGACTTATAAAAATCCGGAAACGATTTCATTTTATTTTTGGATATGACGGAGCCGTTTTTATATTATTTCAAATAGATAGAATTATTTGGTTTTTGGAATGTAGCTGTGGAGTCGGGAAATAAAGAGTCATTATTGATCGAAAGGATACGGAAGGGAGATGAGTATGCTTTCGAGCTGGCCTTTTTGAAATATTATACCCCTTTATGCAACTATATCTGGAAGTATGTGCGTTCCAGGGACCTTTCCGAAGAGGTGATTCAGGAGGTCTTTGCCGCCGTATGGGAGACTCGCAAAGCTCTCAATCCCAACGGCCATCTGAGGGGATTTTTGTATGAAGCAGCACGTAACAGAGCCCTGAATTATATAAAGCATCAAAAAAACACAGAGCGATTTCTTTCGGAGATCAGGCAAAACAGAAGAGAGGAAGCTTCTTTGCCTCCGAATCATGTGGACATTCATGATCAGGATCTTTTGCATGCCGCAGGTGAAGTTATCGACCATCTTCCCCCCAAAGCCCGGCGAATCTATAAATTGAACCGACAGGAGGGACTCACCTACTACGAAATTGCTACTTTCCTGGGCATTTCCGTGAAGACCGTGGAATACCAGATGGCAAAGGCATTGCAAATCTTGCGGGAGTGCCTTTCGAAATATCTGCCGGTTTTCATCATGGTTTTTTGGAGCTGGTGGCTTGTTGTCGGTGGTGGTTAATGGTTCGTTATCAATAGGAAGGTGCTTGTATTTCCCACCCTATAGATTAATATGGACCTAAGAGGGAACTTTCAAAAGAAAGGATGAGGGGCTCCGCGAATTTTTTCGACTAACAGACTGTAAGCCAGGCAGGGCCGACATCGTGTCAATGTCGGATAAGTTTTAATCGATAACCGACAAAGCCCTCACATTTTCAATTTTTTTTCAAAAAAGTTTAGGGTGATCGGGTTCTGAGTGGTAATCGCTTCATAAAGGCTATGGTTAGCATATGAAATGGAGCATATTACATAACTATATTGAAGGTTCCTGTTCGAAGCAGGAGCTCGAAGATTTGGGAATCTGGCTAAAAGAAAATCCTGCTAATGGGGATTTCTTCAAGACATTTATTGAGCAGACCGTATCGCAGGAAGAGATCAATCTTGATATTGATGTGCAGGAGGCATGGAAGAATTTCAGGAAAAATCATGAGGTCTTCTTCCATCCGGCTCATCACTCTACCGATTTACCGGCCGATCGAAGACTATCTCCTGCCTTCGGTATAACGAATCGCCGGGATCACTGGCGGTGGCTTGTCCCCATAGCCGTATTGGTTATATTGGTCTTATTGTTGTTTTCTAAGAAAATAACGACTCATCCGTCTAATGCCGATGTCAACAAGACAGCCGCCCGCAAAATTACCACCTCTAAAGGAGAGAGAACGAATCTTATATTGAACGATGGGACGTACGTAACCTTAAATGCGGCCAGTACATTGACGATACCTGGAAATTACGGAGTTGCCTCACGCACGATTTATCTGAAGGGGGAAGCCTTTTTTAAGGTAACGCACGATGAAAACCATCCTTTTACAGTGATGACGAAACATGCTTATATAAGGGACCTGGGTACCAAATTTGATGTAATTGCATACGATTCATCTGAAACAATCGTGGCGGTCAGTGACGGGTTGGTGTCTCTGGGAAGAGTAAAACAGGGCACACCTCAAAGGCAACTAACGAAGATTCCAAAAAACAAGCTGGGGGTGCTGAACAACATTGGTAAGCTCACTGTCTCTGACATTCAGGATATGGGCGAATATACAGGATGGACGGACGGAAGACTGGTTTTTCGAAAAGCACCTTTTACTACTGTACTAAAACACCTTGAGCGTTGGTATGATATAACGTGTAAGGTAAGTAATCCCAATTTGTATCAGCGCACATTGACGGCCAGCTACGATAAAATGTCAATGAGGGAAGTTCTTAAAGTGCTGTCACTCTCATTGCATGTCTCTTACGTACGGCATAATCGAACAATCATTTTCCGGGATGAGAACGAGGCCGGAAAGCTAAAATCAACGGATCATTAAGATGGAGATCACTCGTATGAAATCTGAGAAGATACGAACGCCCCTGCTATGGAGCATTTGGATGTGTGTTTTTCTAACGGTTGCCGGCCCCGTGGGTATTTATGCACAGGGGGCGAGAATACCCTCCCCTCATCAGCCGCCGATTGCCGGGTTCTATGAGCAACAATCGGTCTCCACCGGCGATCATCATACCTCGACCTTGACCAGACTAAAAACAATTGTGACCCTCGAAAAGGGGAATCACAAATTCATTACAGTATTAAAATCCATTGCCAGACAGGCAGGGCTCAAGCTTTCCTACAGTGAACAATTTACCCCGCTTGACAAAAATGTTAATGTGCAGGTGACAAAAACGACCGCAGAAAAAGCATTATGGAATTTGCTGGAAGGAACCTCGCTCCGTTTTGGTATTTCATCCAGCGGACAACTGGTTCTGTTGAAAAGGCATAAGATGCAAGATCCCAAAGTTGTCAGTGTACAGGTCGAAACCGTAAAAGGGAAGATTACTGATGCCAACACAGGGGAATCGCTGCCGGGCGCCAATGTACTGGTAAAAGGTACCACCATCGGGACTGCTACCGATGCCAATGGGAATTATGTATTAAATGTTCCTTCGTTAAGCGATAGTCTTGTTGTTTCTTATGTTGGTTACGAATCTAAAACGGTTCCGATCAACGGACGCAGCGTAATCAATATCACGTTAACACAGCAGGCATTTTCAGGGCAGCAATTGGTAGTTATCGGGTATGGAGGTGTCAGGCGAAAGGATTTAACCGGATCCATATCTTCGGTTACTTCCCAGGAGCTTCAAAAATCAACTTCCAGCTCATTTGCCCAGGCTTTGCAGGGGCGGACGGCCGGGGTTATTGTCACCCAGAATTCAGGTCGTCCGGGAGGAGGGGTGTCTGTAAATATACGTGGCGTGAGTACCTTGGGAGGAAATTCGGAACCGCTTTATGTCATCGATGGAGTACCCATATCTGGGTATACCGGCAATGGGCAGACAAATGCCCTGGCCTCGCTGAATCCGTATGATATCCAATCCATTGAAGTATTAAAAGATGCTTCAGCGGAGGCTATTTATGGCGCGCGCGCCGCAAACGGTGTGGTGTTGATCACCACCAAACGGGGTAAGCCAGGACAATCCAAAATTAGTTATGATGGCTATTTCGGCTTACAGCAATTGCCGAAGACTCTGCCTGTGATGGATCTGAGGCAATATGCCATTTATCAAAACGCGCGTTATAAGGCGCTTAACTGGACGCCCCCGCCTGAATTTGCCGATCCCTCTATTTTAGGAGAGGGGACGAATTGGCAGGATGTCCTTTTTCGCACGGCTCCCATGCAAAATCATGTGATCACACTGAGCGGCGGCAATGACAAGACTCAGTACCTGCTATCGGGAAATTATTTTGATCAACAGGGAATCAGGGTGTATTCCTGGTTTAAGCGCTATGCTTTGCGTCTGAACCTGGATAACCAGACTACTGACTGGCTGAAGATGGGAACCAGTCTGCATCTGAGCCGGACCGACCAGCGGATTAATTTTGACCGGCAGAACCTTATCAAAACAGCCATCAATCAGAATCCGGATATTCCTGTTTATAATCCCGATGGCAGCTGGGGTGGACCCACAAATCCTCAATTCACGTTAAATAACCCGTTGGGTGAGGCTAAACTGACGGAGAATTATCAGCGGCAGGCCCAGTTAATCGGAAGCGTTTACGCCGATATTGATTTCACTAAATATCTGACTCTTCGCCAGGAATTTGATGGGACGTTCGGCTACGGTCAGAATCGTCAGTTCACACCAACTTACCAGTATGGTGCTATAATCAACACATTGAGTAGTGCTTCCAATTCGTCGAGCAACAACAATTACTGGCTCATTAAAACCTATCTCACATTCAAGAAGTCGGTTTTGAGTGATCTCGATGTTAACGTTATGGTCGGTCATGAAGCTCAGCAATCGAGCTGGGAGGGATTCAACGGGGGCGCCAAAGATTTTCTGACGAATAATGTACAGACTCTTAACAACGGAGACGCCACCACGGCTTCTGTTGGCGGTTATAAAGGGAGCAACAGCCTTGAATCTTATTTTGGAAGGGCCAACTTATCATTCAGAGACAGATATCTGGTGACCGGAACATTACGGGCGGATGGTTCCTCACAGTTCGGTCCCGCTAACCGCTGGGGATATTTTCCCTCCTTTGCCGTTGCCTGGCGTATTTCCAATGAACCCTTCATGCAGCCCCTTCACCTGATTGATAATATGAAATTGCGGCTCAGCTGGGGGAAGGTCGGCAACCAGAATATTGGTAATTACCTGTATGGCTCAAGTATGCACATATGGGCTACAAAGTGGGGCAGCGGACTTTTGCCGGGAAATATCCCGAATCCCGATGTAAAATGGGAATCCACCGAATCATATGATGCCGGACTGGATATCAGCCTGTTCAACCAGCGGGTGAGTCTGACAGCAGATGTTTACCTGAAAAGAACGGATGGTTTGCTGCTCCAGTTGCCGTTACCTTTATACGTCGGTACGAGCGGCAATGGTGCCCCCAGTGCTCCGACAGTCAATATAGGTTCGATCGACAATCGCGGACTGGAATTTTCTCTCAACACGATTAATGTTAACTCGAACCTGCTTTGGAAAACCGGCATCGTATTTTCGCTGAACAAGAACAAGGTTACCAAACTGAGTAAAGGGAATAAACCTATTGACGAACAAATCAACGATTTCGATACGGTTACACGTACCGAAGTTGGACAGCCGGTTGGCCAGCTTTTCGGTTATGTTGTTGATGGTATTATTCAGAACGGGGATGAGCTGAAAAAAATAGCCAGGCCGGTAAATACCAAGATTTCTCCAAATAGCGGGGTCTGGGTAGGCGATTTCAAGTTCCGTGATCTTAATGGAGACGGAGTCATTGATGAGAACGATATGACCTATCTGGGAAATCCTACGCCATTGTTTCAGTTTGGGATCACGAATAACTTCTATTACAAAAATTTCGACCTGAGCATATTCCTTAATGGCAATTACGGAAACAAGATTTTCAATGAATTGCGACGTGAGGATGAAAATACGGCAAGCAACTTCAATCTGATGGAACAAGCCAGCAATTTTGCAAGGCTGGGCTTAAAGGATCCGAATGGAAGTGCCACGGATCCTGATAATGTATACGTAATAAACTCCAAAACAACGATACCCAGAGTTACTGCCGGCGACGCAAACAATAACAACCGGGTGTCAAGTGCATTTGTTGAAGATGGAACCTATTTACGCATCAGAAATGTGACATTGGGGTATACACTTCCCTCACGCCTGACGTCGAGCCTTCAGTTGAGCAAATTACGTGTTTATGTAAGTGCTCAGAACCTGTACACCTTCACGAAATACACAGGTTATGATCCGGATGTAGGGTCGCAGAATCAGTCGGCCCTTTTGTCCGGAGTGGACTATGGTCGTTATCCCGACTCACGCATCTTCACTTTTGGCATTCACATCGGTTTATAATAACCACAAACTTTGTTTACAGGTATGAAAATGGAAGTTATACATATAAAAAGGCTGCTTTGGGTGGTTCTGCTTTGGGGAGTTACCGGTTGTGGCAATCAGTTTCTCAATCGCCCGCCTGAAGACAGTATTGTGAAAGGTAATTTCTATCAAACAGCCCAGGATCTCCGGCGGGCTACCGCGCCATTATACAATGCCATGTGGTTCACTTATAATGATAAGGCTGCATTTTGTATCGGCGATGCCGCTGCCGGTAATATGATTACAAGCGATGGTGGGTATAATCAGTTCGTCACATTTACAGTAACAACGGGTAATGACCGCCTGAATGAAGCATGGAGGGGACTTTACTCCCTTGTTGCCCAATGCAATCTGACCATACAAAATATAAACACCCAGACGCCGGAAAGTGTCCCTGAATCAGACAAGAATGATGCAATAGCTGAATGTCGCTTTATGCGTGGGGTTGCCTATTTTTATCTTGTCAGAATATGGGGTCCTGTACCGATTATTACTAATAACATTAGCCTGATAGATAACCCGGTGATACCTCGTAATAAGGTTGAAGATGTTTATCAGTTTATCATTAATGATCTGACGTATGCGGCTAAAAACCTGCCCACATCGGATGATCCGGGAAGAGTTACGAAATGGTCGGCGGAAGGCATGTTATCGAAAGTTTATCTTTTCCGGGCCGGCTTAAATCATAAGGGATCCCGTGATACCGGAGATTTGGCCAATGCAAAAAAATATGCCGGGGATGTTATCCATAATAGCGGTTTGTCGCTGATGAGTAATTATGCCGATCTGTTTATGCGCCAGAATAACAATAATCAGGAAAGCCTTTTTGCCTTGCAATGGGTAGATAACAAGGGGTGGGGGACCCAGAATACATTCCAGGCCTATTTCGCAGCTGAACCAAAACTGACAGGCGTTGGTACAGGTTGGGGAGGCGGCACGAGTGCCTCCGCCAGTCTGCTCAATATGTATACTCCCCAGGATTCGATCAGACAAAAGGCGACGATCATGTTTTACGGCGATTATTATCCACAGTTGCTGAAAAAAGATGGCGGATATACCTATACAGGTACACGTTCGGCCATTAAAAAATATGTGATCGGTACACCGGATGATAATGGGGGACATGTAGGAACGATGTCGACCGACATCAATACTTATATGATGCGTCTTGCCGAGGTATACCTGATTTATTCGGAATCTATTCTGGGTGATAAAGCCTCAACCAGCAATGCACAGGCACTGAAATATTACAATGCCGTTCGGGAGCGGGCGGGTTTATCGCCAAAGAGCTCAATTACCTTTGATGATATCTGGGATACAAAATGGAAAGAACTGGCATATGAGGGTGAAGACTGGTTTGAATTGGTGCGTCTTCATTATTTCAATCCTCAGAAAGCGATCAATATCATCAATAACCAACATCGAAACACGAATTATTCCTATGATCCGACAACCGGGGATACCACTTTCACTGCACCGGCATCGCCTGTTACTGTTCCGGCAGGATTCGATTTCACATTTCCTTATCCTGAGCAGGATGTTCTGGCGAATCCGAAGCTCAAAGAGCCACCCGTAGCTTATGATTTTAATAAGAAGGAATAATGGCTTTTCAGGATACATTTCCCCATATGAATGTAGGAGATCATCATAATCCTCATCAAATATTTTATACAACAAAAATAGAATCGCCATGAAAAGAAAAGGTATCAGTTTACATGGTAGTTTGTTTGCCTTCCTCGTGGTAACCAGTATGCTGTTGCAAAGTGCCTGCAGCACAAAAAATCACGATAACCTGGGTCCGGTGATACACGGAGTGCGTTATGTAAGCCCCGATTCTGGAGCCACCGATCAGGTTAAGCCGGGACAAACGATTGTTATTCAGGGTGAAAATCTTGCAACGACCCAAAAAGTTACTTTCGATGGTTATAATGCCCCGATCAATCAGACGCTGTATACTGATAGTACGGTAATCGCTACCATCCCTGCCGATCTGCCCTTTGGAGTGGTTAAGCAGGATAGCGTCAATAAGATCTATCTGGTAACAAAATTTGGAAGCACCTCCTTTACCTTTCCCATTTTACCCCCCCAGCCTGTTATTACCGGCATAAGCAATGAATTTGCGCATGCAGGGGAAACTATTACTATTACCGGCCAGTATTTGTATCTCATTCAGGGAATCACATTTCCGGGCGGAGTAAAAGCCGATAAATATTCATCCATTCCATCAGGTACCATGCTGCAGGTCACGGTTCCGGCCGGAGTCACTTCGGGCGGCGCCATAGCTGTTGAAACGGTATCGGGAATCGGAACCTCGACTCCGGCTGCATCGTTTAACGATCAGACAGGGATGGTTTGTAATTTTGATGATGTCAATCCCTACTCCTGGGGTGCGGCGGCAGTGACCAGTGACGCTTCTCAATTTCCTGATGGATGGGGCAATTATGCCCACCTTACCGCAAGTGGAGTGGCCGGCGGCGATTACGCGTGGTGGGGTGGAACCCGTTGTATTTATCTGAATAACGTCCCATTAATCGATCCCTCTCATATTAATGATCCGATCGATGATTATGCACTGAAATTTGAGATTAATGTAAAGGCCCCCTGGACTACCGGGGCTCTTTTTATTGTCACCGCTGATAGCTGGAATTATTCGGCCCGGTATGCCCCCTATGAAAATACGGGAGGATCATTTCAAACCAATGGATGGCAGACGGTTACAATCCCCTTAAATATGTTCAAAGCTAAGGTAAACGGCGTTAACGCTGCCGGCGATCCGGCGCCTTCTTTATCGGTCTTGCTTGGATATTCCACCGATAAGGCTACCCAGAAGAACATCAATATCGCGTATATGAATGATGGCACGACCGTTCAGGCTGATCTGGATCTCGCCATTGATAACATAAGAATTGTAAAGATTGCCGATTAGTTGCCTGTTGAAAGTTGATCATTGGGTATTGACAATTTGTCGTCAATCCATAAATAAGCTTTTGTCAATTGTCAGTTGCTTAAAATGAATTCCTCGTATGCGGCATTTTTTATTTTGTGAAATGTTTTATTTTAACGTTAACAATGGTGCTTTAAGATCATTCATCAGAATGAGCTCCACTGAGTTCTTGATTTGCAGACTTTAATCTTAAAAAGAACAAATTATGAAAAAGATTCTGATTGCGGGTATCACGGGTATTTCGGTTGTGTTGTGCATGGCACTCTGCTCCTTCACTTATGGTGCAAAACCACGCTCGAAGGTAAACTTTGATCATAGCTGGACGTTTCATCTGGGCGACGTAACCGGTGCCCAAAATCCCGGCTACAATGATTCAAAATGGCGTGTACTGAATCTGCCGCACGACTGGAGTATCGAGGGGAAATTCAGCAAAGACGCTCCTGCCGGGGTGGGCGGGGGAGCGCTTCCAGGCGGCATAGGCTGGTATCGCAAGACATTTACCATTCCCGCTTCCAGCCGGGGTAAAGAAGTATTCGTCGATTTCGGCGGCGTTTACATGAATAGCGAGGTCTGGATTAACGGCCATTACCTGGGGAAAAGGCCTTACGGCTACAGCTCTTTCCGGTATGAACTGACTCCTTATTTACATTTCGGCGACCAAAAGAATGTCATTGCTGTGCGGGTCGATAATTCCGAACAGCCTAATTCACGATGGTATTCCGGATCGGGCATTTACCGGAACGTATGGCTGGTGACCACAAATAAAGTTCATGTAGATCATTGGGGAACCTACATCACTACGCCTGTTGTGAACAAAATGAATGCGTATGTCCTGGTGCAGACCCGCATCCGCAATGATCAGAAAGAACCTGCAAAAGTTACGCTGATCACCACGATTTATGATGCGTCCGGAAATGAAGTGGCCGGAGCACCCATTCATAAAACGATACCGGCCGATTCGGTGGAGGAATTCACCCAGAATATCATGGTCGCAAACCCGCACCTCTGGTCGACTCAGGATCCCTATCTTTATAAAGCCGTTTCAAAGGTTGTCAGCGATTCAGACACCCTCGATGATTATGCAACCCCGTTCGG
The DNA here is from genome assembly GCA_964572735.1 of uncultured Chitinophagales bacterium. Taxonomy (GTDB): domain Bacteria; phylum Bacteroidota; class Rhodothermia; order Balneolales; family DATFMH01; genus DATFNI01. The sequence continues at coordinate 42,696 of CAZNHE010000001.1, forward strand.
CATTCGCTATTTCCGGTTTGACTCGAAAAAAGGATTTTTCCTGAATGGAAAACACCTCAAAATCAAGGGCGTCTGCGATCATCATGATCTGGGTCCGCTTGGGGCAGCGGTGAATAAACGTGCCATTCAGCGCCAGTTTCAGATTTTGAAGGGGATGGGCGTCAATGCGCTGCGTACCTCTCATAACCCTCCGGCTCCCGTGTTACTCAAGCTTGCCGATCAGATGGGCATCCTGGTGATGGATGAAGCATTCGACTGCTGGAAAAAAGGGAAGAATCCTTATGACTACCATTTATACTGGGATAAGTGGCACAAACGCGATTTATCCGATATGATTCGCCGGGACCGTAACCACCCGAGCATCATCATCTGGAGCATCGGTAATGAAATCCCGGATCAATGGGACAGCACCGGCACCTCGATTGCACGTGAGCTTGCAGGTATCGTACGGTCACTGGACAACACGCGGCCCATCACCTCCGCTATGAATGATCCCGAGGCAAAAAATAATTCGCTCTCCCATTCAGGCGTCATGGATTTGATCGGCCATAATTACCGGGTTGATGAGTACGATGACTTCTTCAAATATTTTCCGCAGGGGAAATTCATCGCTACGGAAACCACATCGGCACTGGAGTCGCGTGGGGAATATGATATGCCGTCGGACAGCCTGCGGATATGGCCGCCGCGCAAGGGGAGTCATCAAAAAATGAATGCCGATTTTACCTGTTCCGCTTATGATAATTGCCGTGTTCCCTGGGGAGCAACGCATGAAAAGGTGTTGAAGGCATTCATGAAAGATGATTTTGTGTCAGGCATGTTTGTCTGGACCGGCTTCGACTACCTGGGCGAGCCTACTCCGTATGGATGGCCGGCCCGCAGTTCCTACTTTGGTATCGTTGACCTTGCCGGGTTCCCCAAAGATGCTTATTACCTGTACAAAAGCGTCTGGACGGACAAACCCGTGCTCCACATCTTCCCTCACTGGAACTGGCAGAAAGGCGATACCGTCGATGTATGGGCCTATACCAATTGTGATGCCGTGGAATTGTTCCTGAATGGAAAATCGCTGGGCACCCGAAAGATGACCGGCGATAAGATGCATCTTATGTGGAGGGTCGCCTATGAACCGGGTACACTGAAAGCGGTGGGGCGCAAGAATGGCAAAGTGATTCTCACCCGCGAGATCCATACCGCAGGAAAACCGGCAAAAATCCTGTTAAGCGCCGACCGCGATACGATCAGTGCCGACGGCCGTGACCTGTCGTTTGTAACGGTGAAGGTCGTCGACTCAAAAGGAAATCTGATACCTCGTGCGGATAACCTGATACGGTTTCATTTATCGGGAGATGCCTTCATCGCCGGAGTCGGTAATGGGAATGAAACAGATCACGAGCCGTTTAAGGCCGACTACCGCAAGGCATATAACGGAATGTGCCTGGCTATCCTGCAATCGAACGGGAAACCGGGAAGAATAACCCTGAAAGCCACGGCCAAAGGATTAAAGTCGGCCACCGTTCACATCCTGGCCACGGAAAAATTAATCAAAGATGTCCATATGAATGATTGAGCAACAAAACCTCCGCTGGCAAAATCTTGTCTTTTCCTCCCTTGAGGGAGGCGCAGGTGGGTGTCTGATGCGGGATCAAATTGGGCAACGGATTTGCGGTAGGGAGACCGAGTCGATTTTATCGGCCGCGATGCTCGACGCAGAGGCTCGGCGACACCCCTGTAGGTCCCCTCAAGGGGACGGAAGACTGGCCGTTGGTTGTCTCCGTGAGTCCGGTGGTTGATTTCAGAACAAGGAGCAACGATTTCAGGTTTTGGAATATGGAAGGTTGCAGGTTGCCTCACACGACTGACAAGTTAAGATTAAGATTTATCCCGAATTTGGTTTACAAACAAATAACTACCAGTTATTAGCCACCAACTATCAATCACAGAAAATGATAAAAACGTTACTATTCACGCTTGCGCTGGTAATGATTTGCACGGGATTCGTCTCAGCCCAGACGGTGGAAAACCCTTTCATGACTGGATACAGGGCAAAGAATGCCGTGGCACCGGCTTATAAGAAAATGCAAAAGCCGGCTTCAGACGCAACCGTAACAGTTTCGGTTACGCCAACGGACACTCTGGCTGAGGTATCTCCTTATATTTATGGTGTTAATTCCAATCCTTATATCGGGAATATCGATCAGGAGAAGACTCTTATCGGCTATCTGAAGAAATTATCTCCCAATATCATTCGCCTGCCGGGGGGGAGCCTGAGCGATGTCTTCTTCTGGGATGCTTCCCCAGGACATCTCCCGCCGGGAGTCCCCGATAGTATATGGGATAACAGTACCGGGACCTGGAAAATGAAGACTGATTTCGCGTGGTATGGCAGAGGTAGCTGGTCGTTTCAGATAGATGGCTATTACAATATGCTCAAAGAAACCAACAGCACGGGAATCATTACCGTCAATTTTGGCTACGCCCGTTATGGGACAACGGCCCATCCGATACAACAGGCGGCGCATTATGCTGCCGACTGGGTTCGCTATGACAACGGCCGGACCAAATTCTGGGAGATCGGCAACGAGAACGCGGGCAACTGGGAGGCGGGCTATCGCATTGACACCAAAGCGAATAAGGACGGCCAGCCGGAATACATGAGCGGAGCCGAATACGGCAAAATCGCGAAAGTGTACATCGATTCGATGAGGGCTGCCGCCAGGGAAATAGGAGCAACTATTTACATAGGTGTACAGGTAAACGTACAACAGCCGGCCAGTTGGGACACCATAAATCTTAGCTGGAATAAGGAATATTTCGAAAATGCGGGCGATGCCGCCGATTTCTTCATTCAGCATGATTATTTCACAGATTATAATCAGAACTCCACTCCGGATCAGGTGTTTCAGTCGGTTGCCGACCAGTTCAATGCAACCGATAATTATTACCCTGAAAAGATTAAGGCTTTAGGCGCCGAACCAAAACCGATTGCCATGACCGAGTGGAATATTTTCTCCATCGGCTCCAAACAAATGACTTCCTTTATTAATGGCATGCACGCGACGATGGTGCTCGGGGAATTGGCCAAACGGCCTTATTACGGCGAAGCCACCCGCTGGGATATCGCCAACGGTTATAATAACGGAGACGATATGGGCATCTTCAAAAGAGAGGAGAAAAATAAGCCGCCCGTCGGGGCTCCGCAATGGAATCCGCGGCCGGTGTATTTCTACATGTATTATTTCCAGAAATTTTTTGGAGACCATTCCGTGGCCGCTTCGGTTTCGGGCAATAGCCAGGTTGTTGCTTATGCTTCGACTTTTACTTCGGGCCAGTTGGGTGTGGTAGTGGTCAATAAATCTACCGACGGCCAGGTTGTGCAAATCCATCCGGTGGATTTTTCTGAAGGGAAGCGGTATTACCTCTATTCGCTGACAGGAGGTACGGATAACCCGCCGTTCTCCCTGAAGGTATATGTTAACGGCGTGGCACCGGATTATGTGGCAGGAGGACCTATTAACGAGCTGGATACCCTGAAGGCCTGGTCGGCGAATGTCAACGGAGGAATTACCTTCAATTCTCCCGGGAGATCGGTACAGTTTGTCATGATCGACAGCGACAAGCAGAAGGAAGCGATAGAACCGGGGATTTCCCCGGGTGATAGACCTACACAATTTTCCCTGGAGCAAAATTATCCCAATCCTTTCAACCCGTCGACATGGATCCGTTATAACCTGCAAAAACGGAGTCAGGTGACCCTCGGCATCTACAATATTCTCGGCCAGTTAGTGGCCACCCTCGTCAATGCTCCGCAGGCCGCAGGAATGCATAGCGTCGAGTGGAATGGACGTGATAAATCGGGCAACAGCGTCGGCAGCGGGATATATCTCTACCGGATTCAGGCGGGTAATTTCACACAAACCCGGAAAATGCTGCTGATGAAATAAGAGAGTTCATCAGTCAATCATAAATGAATTTTTTAAAACTATTGAATTTATTTATTACCTTGCGACGGACGGTATAAGCGTCATAGTACTTTATTTGGTGTAAGAACCCGCTTCCCATAACCAGGGGGAGGCTTTGATCTTATTGTTCCTGTATGCGAAAGGAAGGTGCCCCGTATTTGGGGCGAATGGCGTTTCTACATAAACATTCTCCAAAAATCCCCACAATGAAAAAAAGATCCATTCTTTTAACGGCTGTCCTTCTTCTGAGTATGTGTGTTGCCGTGAAAGCGGTTCCACATTATCACAATTTCAAGGTATCGGTATATGTAAGGGTCCAGGAGGTTCAGAAATCTTCCGACCTGAATTTCCTGAAGAAGCGCATAGAATTCCTGGAAAAGTATTTCACGATCGACAAAGTCTACCTGGAAACCTACCGCGACGAAATCCTTGCCGATTCGGCAAATATTCTGAAGGCCAAGAAATACCTTGAGAGCCAGGGAATTACGGTAGCCGGCGGCATTTGTCTGGTGAAGGATGAACCGCACCATTTCCAGTCATTTTGTTATTCAAATCCGGCCGACATAAGGGAGATAAGGCATATTGTGGGCTTTACAGCCGGGCTTTTTAACGAAATTATCCTGGATGATTTTACTTTTTCCAATTGTAAAACCAATGAGACTATTAAGAAGAAAGGGGACAAGAGCTGGTCAGATTTTCGCCTGGAACGGTTGACGGACGTAGCAAAAAATGTGATTGTTAAAACGGCCAAACAGGTGAACCCGGATATAAAGATGGTCATCAAATTCCCAAATTGGTACGAGCATTTTCATTATCTGGGATTCAACCTCAAAGAAGAACCTAAGTTTTTTGACGGTATCTACACGGGCACGGAAACCAGGGATCCGAGGTATACGGCTCAGCATCTGCAGCCTTATGAAAGTTATGCTATCATGCGTTACTTCGACAATGTGAGTCCCGGCAAAAACGGCGGGGGATGGATTGATCCGTTTGGACGGGGCACGCTCGACCGGTATGGCGAACAAATAGAGCTTACCCTGCTTGCCAAGCCCAAACAAGTTAATTTGTTTGATCTCGGTTCGCTCGTAGAAGAATTGAGGGGGGAAAACGGACAAACAACGCTGGTTAGTGACGTAGCTCCGGTGGCCGGCTACGAATTTGCCAAAGCTGATGTGTTCCTGGGCCAGTTAGGGAAGCCGACAGGATTGGAAAATTACCGGCCTTATAATTCAACCGGAGAAGATTTTCTGCCCAATTACCTGGGTATGCTCGGGATTCCCATCGACATCACCCCCAATTTCCCCGTCGACAGCAAGATGATTCTGCTTACCGAGGATGCCCGTAAAGATCCGGATATCGTGAGTAAGATTAAAAAGCAATTGATGGATGGAAAAGACGTCGTCATTACGTCCGGCTTGTTCAAGGCCCTTCAGGATCGAGGAATCCAGGGCATCCTTGAAGCACGTTATACCGGCCATGTGGAACAGGTGCATACCTTCTCCGATTTCCGCACGGTTTATCATTCTGCCAAAGACATCCTCATCCCTCAGATCATTTATCCTACCAATGATAGCTGGGAACTCCTTACGGCTCTTAGAGGAAACAACGGCTATCCCATGTTGCTGAGTGCCGCATTCGGGTCCGGAACGCTGTATGTATTGACGATCCCCGACAATTTCTCGGATTTGTATAGCCTGCCCGAAGGAGCGCTCAACGTCATAAAGTCCGTTCTGATGCAGAACATGGATGTGCGCATCGAAAGTCCGGCAAAGGTTGCTTTGTTCACGTACGACAACCATACTTTTGCAGTGCACTCATTCCTGCCGCACAACGAATCGGTGAAAATCATAGTTAAAGGACAGGTCGCCGATCTTAAGGAACTGACGACCGGACGGGTCATAAAAGGGATTAATAATGGGAAAAGCTCCGTATTTACGATCGAAATCGGACCGCATACCTATCGAGTTTTCGAGGCGGAGTGAAGTGACGAACTATTGTGAATTTTGTGAAAAGCCTCGCGTTCTTTGTGGTGAGAAAAAAACCGCTAAGGTCGCAAAAAGGCTATTTAAACCTGATCTTGAATTATAGGTCCGCAGTGCTTCTTTTAATCAAACCTGAAAGATTATCAATTGCAA
>CAZNHE010000001.1:48892-61382 GCA_964572735.1 uncultured Chitinophagales bacterium
AATTATAGGTCCGCAGTGCTTCTTTTAATCAAACCTGAAAGATTATCAATTGCAATTGACTAAGGTATGAGGAGATTGCAGAATTATTTGCCGGCTGTTGTTTTCTGCCTGGCAGTCGTCTTCCCCGCACAGGCCCAGCACCTGTCGAAGACGATCCGGCTGAATCAGATCGGATTCTATCCGGACGCTCCCAAGACAGCCGTGGTGGATACGAATGTCGGCGGCATCTTTTATATTACGAGTCCCGATCTGGTGGATACGCTGTATACCGGGCAGCTAAGTGCGGCTCACAAGGCGGATTACTCGCCCGAAATCACCCATCTTGCCGAATTTTCTGATTTCAAAACCCCGGGAATTTTTGTGGTGGATGTTCCGGGTGTCGGGTACTCCTACGAGTTCCGGATCGGACCGTCGGTTATGAAACCGGCGGCCCGTGCCGTGTTGCGTGCGTATTATTTCCTGCGGGCCTCAACACCGCTTTCCGTGAAATATGCGGGGATCTGGGCCCGGCCCGAAGGACATCCGGACACGCTGGTTCGCGTTCATCCTTCTGCGGCCACCAAAGAGCGTCCCGCCGGAACGATTATTGCCACCCCAAAAGGGTGGTACGATGCAGGTGACTATAACAAATACGTGGTAAACAGCGGCATCTCGACCGGAACACTCCTCTCCGCATATGAAGATTTCCCGGCTTATTTCGATACACTCGGCCTTCACATTCCGGAAAGCGGAAACGGGGTCCCTGACATACTGAACCAGGTTTTATGGAATCTCAGATGGATGCTGTCGATGCAGGATCCTAACGACGGAGGGGTGTATCATAAAGCCACAACAGCTAAGTTTGAGCCGTTTGTGATGCCGGATGAGGCCCGCCATACACGCTATGTCGTGCAAAAAGGAACCGCGGCAACGCTCGATTTTACAGCCGTAATGGCACAGGCGGCCCGGATATTCAGAAAGTATGAAAAAGCATTACCAGGGCTGGCCGATTCCTGCCTGAGGGAGGCTGAGTTTGCCTGGAAATGGGCGCAGAAGCATCCCGATGTTCCTTACAACCAGCGGCAGATGAACAGGAAATATGATCCCGACATCACGACCGGAGCTTACGGCGACTTCCATTTTACCGATGAATTCATCTGGGCGGCTGCGGAACTCTACGTGACGACCGGAGAGAAGCAGTACTACACCTCCGTAAACATGTTTCCCGACGACCGTATGCCTCTGCCGGGATGGAGTAACGTGCGGCTGCTGGGTTATTACACCCTGCTGCGGTTCCGCAATAAATTGGGAGAACCGGCCCTGCAGGATATCCCGGCATTGAAGAAACGGATGGTCCGGTTTGCCGATAATCTCATCCGGGGTGCCGGCGACGATCTGTTCGGTACGGTAATGGGCAAGTCCGCGCGGGACTTCAACTGGGGAAGCAATTCGGTGGCGGCAAATCAGGGCGTGGCCCTGATACAGGCCTATCTGCTCACCGGCAGCCGGAAATACCTGGATTATGCGCTGGGTAACCTGGATTACCTGCTGGGGCGTAATGGAACCGGCTATTCGTTCGTGACCGGCTATGGCGACCTCACTCCTCTGCACCCGCATCATCGGCCTTCGGCTTCGGACGGCATCCGGGAGCCGGTGCCCGGCCTGCTTGTGGGCGGACCCAATCCCGGCCAGCAAGACGGATGCAACAATTATCCCACTAAAATACCCGATAAATCTTACGTCGACAACACCTGCGATTATGCTGCCAATGAGATTGCCATCAACTGGAATGCGCCTGTGGCGTATCTGGCCAATGCTATTGAGGCACTGCAGAAAAAGGCGGGGTATTCAGCGCCGGGAAATTGAAAAATGGTCGAAGGTTATAAGTTGAAGGTTACAGGTTGTTGTTCTGCCAGGCGGATCAGTCGCAGAATAAGCTTTAATCAGCATTTATCAAAAACAACAAGAACAATAGGATATCAGAAGATGAAAGGAACTCTTTTTCTCATGCTTTTGCTTACGGCGTCTTTTTTTGTACAAAGCTGCAATCAGGATAAGGCGCAATCGCGAAATACCGGCCGGGCCGGTCAGCAAAGGGAGGCGGCGATCGACAGCCTCATCGCAAAGATGACGCTCCGGGAGAAGATCGGCATGCTGCATGGCAACGGTTTTTTTACTTCCGCAGGTGTAAAGCGCCTTGGAATCCCGGAATTTCATTATACCGACGGACCGTTCGGCATTCGTGAAGAACTGCATAACGATTCATGGATACCTCTGGGACTAACCACCGATTCCGCCACATTTATGCCTACCGGAAGTGCGCTTGCCGCCACCTGGGATACCACTCTGGCAAGGGATTACGGCGTAACCCTGGGGCAGGAAGCCCGGGCACGCGGAAAGGATATGGTGCTGGGACCCGCCGTAGACATTGACCGGATCCCTTTTGGCGGGCGTACTTTTGAATATTTGACAGAAGATCCGGTGCTCAACGCTGCATTGACGACCGCCTACATCGAAGGAGTGCAGAGCCAGGATGTGGCCGCCTGCGTAAAGCATTATGCCCTCAACAACCAGGAAACGGACCGGGGAAGCCTTGACGTTGAAGTCAGTGAGCGCGCGCTGCAGGAAATCTATCTCCCGGCATTCAAAGCGGCCGTTGAAAAGGCACATGTTCGCGGAGTGATGGCTGCCTATAATAAAGTGCGGGGCGAATTCTGTTCCCAAAACAGCTACCTGCTGAAAAAGCTGCTCCGTAATCAATGGGGGTTCAAAGGAATGGTTGTCTCCGACTGGGGCGGCGTGCATAGCACCACAGGGGCTGCAAACAACGGCCTCGATGTGGAAATGGGCAGCGGATCCGATTTCAGTAACTATTATTTCGCCCGGCCGCTGCTGGATTCGGTAAAAGCAGGGAAGGTGAGTAAGCAGACGATTAATGAAAAAGTTCATCATATCCTTTATGTGATGTTTAAAAATCACATGCTGGGAGACATGAGCAGGAAGAAGGGATCGATTAATACCGGGGAACACCATCAGACGGCCTATGATGTTGCCGCCGAATCGATCGTACTCCTGAAAAATACGGACAAGCTTCTCCCGCTGGATGCCTCAAAGATAAAATCACTGGCTGTGATCGGAGATAACGCCACGAAAAAGCAGGCTCATCTGGGCTTTGGAGCCGGTGTAAAAGCACAATATGAGATCACCCCGCTCCAGGGGCTGAAAGACAAGCTGGCAGGAAAAGTCGCCATTCATTATGCACAGGGATATAAGGAAATGTATCGCCAGGAAAAGGGGGCGGGGAAAATCCCCATTGACACACCCGACCGGAAACTGATTGATCAGGCTGTAAAAGTGGCGAAAACCGCAGATGCCGCAGTGATTTTTGCGGGAGATACGCGTACCTATGAGACCGAGGGAACCGATCGGCGGTCGATGGCTCTTCCGTTTGGTGAAGATGCTCTGATCAAGGCGGTTACCGAAGCCAATCCCCATACGGTGGTGGTCATCATTTCCGGGGCGCCGGTTGACCTGAGTCATACCGTACAGGAAACCAATACGATACTCTGGTCCGGGTTTAACGGCTCGGAAGGCGGTCATGCCATGGCGGACGTTCTTTTCGGCGATGTGGACCCCTCAGGTAAGCTTCCCTTTACATTCCCGAAATCGATGCAGGATGTGCCCGCCGTTGCAATGAACACATTTCCCGGCAATAACGGGAAAACCATCTATAAGGAAGGCATCCTGGTTGGTTACCGCTGGTACGACACCAAAAAGATTAAGCCGCTCTTCCCGTTCGGTTACGGCCTGTCTTACACTAAGTTCAGTTATTCGGACATCCATACGGATCTGCAGCAATACCGGCCGGACGACAAGATGATTGTATCGCTGAACCTGGAAAACGTAGGTCAGTATGCCGGCAAAGAGACGGTCCAGCTATATGTACACGCCGTTGATCCCAAGGTGATGATGCCGGATAAGGAATTGAAGGCTTTCGCCAAAGTTGCATTGAAACCGGGCGAACAAAAAGAGGTTCGTTTGCCGGTTAATGTGAGCGACCTGGCTTATTACGATGAAGGGAAAAACCAATGGACAGTATTGCCCGGCAAGTATGAATTGATGGTCGGCTCCTCCTCACGGGATATCCGCGAAACGACGACGATAAATATTTCGCGTTGATTCCCTGCCCGAAGGGTTCGTGCTCCTGCTCGTGATCGCACTCGAATTACGGGCAGGAAACATTCAATCGGCTCTGAAAGAATTCCTCTCCACATTTCCTTCGTCCCCTTGAGGGGATCACAGGGGTGTTCGCCGAATGTGGAATCAGATATTCCTGGTAAAAAGGAGGTTTTCCTTTCCCATGGAGCAAACGTGATTTACAGGGCCCGAACACCTGCTTACACCTCCCTCAAGGGAGGATAAGGCGGGCTTTTCACAAAGCTCTTTCTTATCTCACGTGTGAATCAGAGTAACATTGCAAGGTGAAAGAAGGTAATTAACGATTAAGATTAGCTTTTCTATAAACATGCCATCCTTTCAGGATGGTTCGTACTCGAACTACGAAGTGTGAGCACAGGCAGGATATCCTTCAGGGAACAAGCTGTCTGCCCCGTCTGCCTTTATGAATTCTCACTGAATACTATCCCTCCCAAGAGGTTAGCGGCGGCCCCATTCTGCCGGAATAAAAGAGTGTAAAAAAACATTTAAAAATTCTAATGTTGGTCGATAATATGTTAGACGCAGTCGTTGGGGCGTGTTTAATATTCAAACAGGAAGTTTCCGGTTCTGCCGGAAAAATCGGCTAAAGAAGCAATCATCAGTACTAAATGCAGCAATCAAAGAACAGGGAACCGGTGCGTCAGCCGAATAAAACATCTACATATATATCTTTCTGTGTAACAAAACGCCCGGAACTGTCTCTTATCTATGTACGAAACTCTGCAAACAGGCAGTATTTCATTTCCATTTAAACTCAGATACAATCTAACCTAATAACAAACAAGTACTCGGAGGTACTCTATGGGTCAACAACAGTTGTTACTCGTAATCCTGGTAACCATTATTGTGGGCGTAGCCACGGTAGTTGCCATTAATGTATTCGGAACCAGTGCCAAGAACGCCAATATGGACGCTGTCCGTCAGGATATGCTGACCATCGGCGCTGAAGCCCAAGGCTGGTATATGAAACCCAAAATGATGAATGGCGGGGGCGGCAGCTTTAACAATATTAATTTTGATAACCTAGGATTTGGTTATTCCGAAAAAACCACAAACGGAGTAAAAAATGCCAATGGAACCTATGTACTTACCGTAAAGGCAAAGGGTGATTCATTGCAAATCGATGCCAATCCTGTTCAAATAGATACTACCATAACCGCAATGGTCGGTGCCGGAGTGATTGATTTCAAATGATTTCAAATGATTTCATAAGAGATCATCATGAACTCCTTAAGCATGGTTCTCTAGCCATTTAGAACTACTGCCGGAACAGAGGTCATAGTACCTCTTGTTCCGGCAGTAGTTCAAAGTTTAGACGTGTAATCCACTTTAAAGGATTTCGCACGGATGAGAATTTATAATAACTTACTTTTAAAGCGTTATGTCGCAGTTCCGGTTCAAAGGATTTACTTCTCAGGGCAAGATCGCTCAGGGAGAGTTTGAGGCGGCTAATAAAAAGGCTGCCCGGAAAAAGCTCCAGAAGCTGGCGGAGCTGCGTAAACTGCAGATTAAAACGATTGAGGAGAAACAGCGGTTTGTCTATAAGGTAAAAAAGGACGGAAAAGCGGTTATCTCCGGCGAACAGGATGCTTATAATAAAGAGGATGTCGAGCGCGCCCTTCAGAAGCTGGGCTATAAGGTAATCGGGGTACAGAAGCCCCTGATCAACCTGGCGGGCCGGGTGCCTTATACCGAAATCGTAACGTTTATCCGCCTTTCCGCCGACCTGCTGAAACAAAAGCTTCCTTACGATGAGATTTTAACGCTTCTGTACGAAGATACGTCCAATAAACGCCTGAAGGAGACCATCCGGCAGATGCAGAAGGATCTGAAGGACGGCAAGGAGGGCATGGAGGTCTACAGCAAGCATGAATCGGTTTTCGGGAAATTCGCCGCTTATATGCTCAGTGTGGCTTCCACGAGCGGTAATATGGCGCTGGTATTTGAGAGCGCCGCAAAATTCCTGGAGCGCGATGCCGCCTTCCGGAAGAACCTGAGGAAAGCGCTGATGATGCCCACGATCACCGTGATAGCCGTCATCGGCGTCATCCTGTTTTATGTAGGTTACATCTTCCCTAAAACGGCCGAGATGTTCATCAAAATGCACATCAAGGTTCCCCCGATGACTGCTGCCACACTTCAGTTCAGCCATTGGCTGCAGGCCAACTGGATCATCATCACGGCCTGCTTTGTGGTTCCGATCATCTCGTTCATTCTGTTCATCCGAACGCCGCGGGGCCGGCTCTGGCTCGACCGGAACATCATCCGCATCCCTGTTATCGGCGACCTCATGCACAAGACCAGCATCGAGATTTTCGCCCGCGTCTTTTATACCCTGTACAGCGGTTCGGGCCAGAATATAGAGGTGATCCGGATTGCGGCGGAAGCCTGCCGGAACAAATATATGGAGAAGCAGATCCGGGAAATAACGATCCGGGAGATGCTGCAGGACGGCACAGGCCTGGTGGAAGCACTGGAACATTCGGAAGTGTTTACTCAGACCGCTCTCAGCCGGTTTCGCCTGGGGGCGGAGTCGGGCGCCCTGCGCAACAATGCCCGGCAGCTTGCCGAGTATTATGAGATTCAGACGACCTACAAGCTGGAGACGGCGGTCGACCTGATCAATCTGGGGATCAACCTGTTCATTATGGTGGCTCTGATTGCCATTACGGTGGTTTCCTCGGAACTGGCCATTGTTCAACCCAGCATTACCACCCCATAATCATGAGCACGTGAGCATCTGTCATGGCCAAAGTTGATACCAGACGCCATATCGGAAATACCCTGCTTGAAAGGGGAGTGGTAACGCGCGACCAGTTGGTGCACGCCCTGAAGATCCAGGAGAAGGATCCGGATCATTCCCCCCGCCGGCTGGGCCAGATCCTGCACACCGAGCTGCAGCTTGATCGTCACCAGGTTATGAAGGCCATTGCCGATGTGTTTGCCTTTCCTGAAATATCATTCGAAACAACCCCGCTGCCTGATCTGGTCATTAACCGTATCAAACGGCTTTCGGATAAACTGCCTAAGGAAATCATCAGGGAAATGCGGGAGATCAAGGCGGTTCCCTATCTTTCACAAAATAATACACTGGTGATCGCCGCGGCAGATCCAACTGAACCCGCTCTGCCGGAACTGGCATCCAGACTCCCGTACAAGCATTTTGAGATTGCCTATTGCCGGCTTGAGCTCATCCAGGAAATTAATCACCGGGTATTCGAACAGAAAAACGAGTATTTGGACCTGCTCGATGAGATTGAGTTTGAGCAGACCGATATCCTGGAGGAAGAAGAGGAGAACATCAACGAAGCGGAGCTGGAAGCCGAAATCAACCAGAGCATGCTCAATTCCCTGATCGAGGGCATGCTGCTGGAAGCAGTGCGGAAGGGCGCCAGCGACATCCATATTTTGCCCCGCGGGCCCCGTACTACCGAGATCATGTTCCGTGTCGACGGGCGTCTTCAACTCTGGCATCATCAGGATAATGTGAAGCCTGAGGCCATCTCGTCGGTTATCAAAGATAAAACCCGCAACGTCGACCGCTTTGAAAGAGAATCCTCACAGGACGGGTTTATCCAGCGGAAGATTGACGGGATCAGCATTCGTTATCGCGTGTCCATTATGCCGATTGTTGCCGAAGAATTTGACCGCAAGTTTGAGTCGGTCGTCATCCGGGTGCTGGATGACCGGAAAGTGATCACCGACCTGAACAAGCTGGGACTGCAGAAAAACGCGCACAGCGACTTTGTAAAGGCCATCACCAAGCCTTCCGGAATTGTAATTATTACCGGACCGACCGGGAGTGGGAAATCCACCACGCTCATCGCCGCCCTTTATTCGGTAATCAACCCGGCGGTCAATGTCCTCACGGTCGAAGAGCCGGTTGAATATCTGATCAAAGGCGCCCGCCAGTTGAAAATCGGCTCTCAAATGACGTTCGACCAGTCGATGCGGGGAATTTTGCGCCATGACCCTGATATTGTGCTGGTAGGGGAGATCCGGGATTTGAAAACCGCGGAAATCGCCATTAAACTGGCCAATACGGGTCACCTTACTTTTTCAACCCTGCACACCAACGATGCTCCGAGCGCCATTTCGCGGCTTTACAGCATGGGCATCGAGCCTTTCCTGATCGCCAATGCCATCAACCTGGTGATGGCGCAGCGGCTGGTCAGGACGCTGTGTGAAAAGTGTAAGCGTCCGTACGATCCTCCGGCCGAGGCCCTCAAGAGGCTTGGATTCAGCGACGAAGAGATGGGGCAAACGACCTTTTATGAAGCTGTCGGCTGCGACCACTGCACCGGCGGTTACAAAGGCCGCATAGCGATCATGGAAGCGTTGTACTTCGGCAAAGATATCCGGGAGGCCATTATGCGGGCCGGGAACAACATTGATGAGGAAGAAATCCGCCGGATTGCCACCGAACAGAACGGAATGCTGAGCCTGCGTGCCTCCGGCAGGGAGCGGATAAAAGAAGGAATCACAACAATTGACGAGGTTGCCGCCATCACCCTGGACGATAATTGACAACTATGTGGATTAACTAAACGGGAGAAACCGTCATGATTGGAAAATCTGATTTATTTTTGGCCCTTGGTGCGGTAGCATTGTTTTCAATCCTGCTGTTGAACATCAACGGATTCTTTGTCCACAACCAGAGGACGGAAACCACGAGCGATATCGATTACAACGGCATTGCCCTGGCCCAGGATCTCATCGATCAGGCCCGGTGGAAATCGTTTGATGAAATGAGCGAATACGACGGGTATTCGGTGCAGGATTCAACAGAAAGCGGAGTATACAACATTACTGCCGACGTAATTTACGTAGATCGCGATGCGACGGACAAGAAAGCCCAGGGCGTCACCGATTACCGTAAATTAACTGTTACGGTTACCAACAAACTCCTGGCCTACCCCATCCGTCTGAGTTACATCAAGGCCCGGTAACTTTCTGATGAACAGCGGCTTCACGTATTTACATTTATCAGCTAATTGAGGCTCTCTTATGAGTTTAGGAAGTATAATCAGTGCTATTGTGGGCGGTCTTTTGATCGTTTCCCTTGTGGTTTTAAACAACAGGATGCTCAAAAGCAGCGCCAACTCCACCTATGATTTGATTAGTAAGGATTACATCGAGACGATCAATCAAATCTTTACCTTTGATATGCAGAACCTGGGGTACGGCGTCACCGGCAAGATGATCACTCAGGCCAGCGAGCACAGCATCACGTTTAAAAGTGATCTGAAAAACAACGGCCACGTCAATGTTGTAACCTGGAAATATGATGCCGGTTCCCCTGACACAAAAACGGAAAACCCAAACGATCATCCGCTGTATCGGATCACTGACGGGGTGCAGACAACCATGCATGCCGGTGTCTCAGCATTCAGGCTGTCCTACATTCTGAGCGACAACAAAGAGGTCTTCAATCCTGTCCATACGGACCAAATCCGGCAGGTCCGGATTCATCTCGTTTCCGAATCGCCTTACAAGTACGGCGGGCACTACGAGAAATCGGTCTGGGACAGATTATTTACCCCTGCCAATCTGCATTTGTAACGAATTATCTGTTACCTAATCCCGGAGGTGCCCTGTGGGAAAATCAGCGTTAATTCTCGTATGCGGAATGGTTTTTATTCTGGGTATTAACCGCACCACAATGTCGCGCCGGCAGCTGCTGATGATCGACCGGAGCAGCGATTATGCCTCAAAAGCGCAGTCCCGGGATATTGCGGCCAGCATGATCAGCCTGGGCTGGCATGATATCAACGAAGACATCGGGTGGCACTCGGGCCTCGATAACGACAACATCCTCGGGGGCTCGGGTACGATGGACGTATACCAGCCCTCTCAGGATACATCCCTTGATCCCTATGAGGTGCGTTTCATCGCCAGGGGATTTTACAATAATGTCACTTCAACCATCGACGTCGTGCTCCGGCGGACGGCGTTCTCCCGGTTTGCCTACTTCACTAATGATGAACCGGAGATCTATTTCGTTTCGCAGGATACCATCAACGGTCCCGCCCACACAAACGGTATTTTTCACATGTCGGGCTCTCCGGTATTCAAGGGAAAGATCACCAGTCCGAATAAATGGAGGAGTGAATACGGGGGCAGAGACAAAGCCACCCCGCAGTTTGAGGGCGGGTATGATTTTGACAGTAATCCCATCACGCTCCCTCAGAATCTGGATGAGATCAAATCAGAGGCCATTTCCGGAGGACTCCAGTTTAATAACGATATCAGGGTCGATTTTCAACCGGACGGGACGGTGCAGATAAGCGAACGAACACGTGATTTTGAATGGTATCACGGATGGGATTATCACTGGAATGATCCTCAGACTTACAATCTGTCGGATTACAACGGGGTAATTTCAACCACCGGTAACCTGCTGGTAAAAGGAACCCTCGATGGGCGCGTTACGCTTCATGCTGAAGATGATATTCATATTGTCGGCGATCTGACCTATGCCGACAATCCTGTTACCGATCCTAAATCCACCGATATGCTCGGCATTGTGGGTGAAAAGGACGTAATCATCGACGACGGCGCTGAAGATGATCACGGCAGCCAGGATCTTACCATTGATGCCAGCATCATGGCTCTCGACCAGATGTATGTTGAAGATTATAATGAGGGCCGCCCGCGGGGTACGCTGCATATTTACGGCGGCGTCATTCAGGGTACCCGCGGCCCTGTCGGAACCTTTCGCCAGTCCGGAGGCCGTACGGAAATAAACTCGGGTTTCAGCAAACAATATGACTACGACAAACGGCTCATGACCCAGTGGCCGCCTTTCTTCCCGCTCCAGGATAATTTCCAGATTCTCTCCTGGAGAGAGTACTAAGAGGTACTGTCGCCCCTTCAGAATGGTGTTCGTCTTAGTAAGTCCTGAAAGGGATGAAATGATTATAGCCGGGAAACAGAACTTCATGATGGTAACCCTGAAAGAATGACCTCCTTCTCGCCCCGAATTTACGTTAGAAAAACTTAATAATAAGACCATTCAGGCGATAATTAACAGCATGGAAGCAACGGCCGATGTCAGACAGATCACAGAACTTTTACGCCCGCTGAAACAGCAGCTGTCGCGGACGGCTACGGGCATTGAGCGTCATGAAAAGATGGGGGAGATTATAGAACAGGCTCCCGAAGAGACGCGGGTACAGATGAGGTCGTTTCTGGATCACTATCTGGACGATATGGAACGTCTGGAAGCCTCCGATATCGATTTAGGCGGTCCGGGTTGCGGCGGACGCGTCTGGTACCGGGTTCATGGAGATAAAAAACCGGCCGATGAGGAGGGAGAATATTCGATCGCAGAAACCGATTTCCTGTTGCACAACCTGCTGATGCCGCAGCAACGCCGGTACCTTCTCGAGCACCGCAACCTCGATTTTTCGTATATGATCCGGGAAGATGAGCCGGACTCACAACGATTTCGTGCCGATATGTACTTCGATCTGGCCCACCTCGGCCTGAACATGCGGCGTATCGACAACACGATTCGTCCGTTTAAAAGTCTCGGCCTGCATCCCGAAGTAGCAAAGGCGTTGAATCTGAAATATTTCAAGTACGGGATGACACTGGTAACCGGGATCACCGGCTCAGGTAAGTCGTCGACACTCGACACGATCATCGATGCCAACAATCGCACGCTCGATGCCCATATTATTATTATTGCCTCTCCGGTCGAGTTGATCCACAAACCCGCACGCTCAATTGTGCGCCACCGGGAGGTAGGACGCGATGTAACGTCTTTCAAAGACGGGGCCGTCCAGGCGCTGCGCCAGGATCCCGACATCATCATGATCGGGGAGCTTCGTGATCCGGAGACGATCATGACCGCTCTTGAAATCACGGATTCGGGTCATAAGACATTCAGTACGCTGCACACCTCCTCTGCTATGGAAAGCATCGACCGGATTATCGGCGAGGTCCCCGTCAATGAACAAAACCGGGTGCGGACGCGCCTGGCCGATGTGCTCACGTGCGTCATCAGTCAGAAACTCGTACCCAGCATCGACGGCAAGCGAGTGCTTGCCAAAGAAGTATTAATGACGACATCTCCGGTCAAGGCGGCCATCCGAAACAACAATGTCGGGGAAATTTATCAGATGCTGATGGAAGGTTCGGCCTACGGCATGCATACGATGGAACAGGATCTCAAACGGCTGTACGAAGAGGGGAAAATCACCAAAGACGACGCCATCAACTACGCCAATAATAAGAAACGCGTCAGCGAACTGATCAACTACATCAATTAATCCAAAGTGCCCCTAAG
>CAZNHE010000001.1:61482-107153 GCA_964572735.1 uncultured Chitinophagales bacterium
AGAAACGCGTCAGCGAACTGATCAACTACATCAATTAATCCAAAGTGCCCCTAAGGGTAAAATAAACCATTATGTTCACAAAGGTTACACAAAGACAACTATATGGTGAACATTGTGAAATTCATTGTACTCATTACGGTAAAAACAACCCCCAATGCATCGGGGATACATAAAAGTTTTTCACTCTACATCAATTAACCATTCGGCAGAAATAATTCATGGGGAATCGCGAATATACCGGCCTCTCTATAGACGGTGACGTCCTTCGCATAGCCCGTATCAGGGCCGGCAAAAAAGGAATGGAACTGATTCAGCTCGACCGTATTGCCCTGGTGGAAAGTACGGAGAAGAAGGAATCGGCAAGCCCCGGCGAAGGAGGGTCGGCGGAAGGAGACGGCGATTCGGTATTTGGAATATCCAAAACAGCGCCGAATGGTTCCGGGGGTGCTGAAGCCGGCACACTGACCACCACCGACACGGATTTACTGGAAATGGTGGAAAGCGTGGATGAAGATTCCGCCGCCACCAATCAGATGCTCATCCATAACCTGCTGGAAAGTATCGACAGAAAAAAAGCCTGGATCGGCCTCTCGATCGCCAAAGGGGTTACTACCTTCGAAATCCTCAACAATATTAACTACTCTGAAATCAGGAAGAAAGAACGGACGGAGATCATCCACGACCGGTTGAAGAGTATCTATGGAGATATCGATTTTGACGAACGATATATAAGCGAGATACGCGACGACGGAGCGATGATTCTTGCTTCTAATGAAACCGAACCCGCCTTGCTTAAGCTGATTGACCAGGGTCGTGAACTGTACCATGGTTCGGTCTTCATCCAGGAAATTCTCCCCGAGGAAATCGCGCTGGCCGGGATGGTGCGGACCCATTACAAGCCGGAAGAGAATGAGATCACGGGAATCGTACAGATGGGACAAAATTCCGCCCGTCTGCTCTTTTTAAAGGGAAGGACGCTCTTATCCGTCAATCCGATGATCCATGAGGGCACACGTTCAGCTCATCTTCTCTCCACAATTTTCAGCAAAATCCTTTTTCAGCTTGATACGGGCAAGCTGCCCAGTCTCGAGCGGCTGGTCATTGCAGATAATACAATGGGGGAAGAGCCTGTAGCCTTCCTCAAGAAAAATCTTCCTGATGTCGAAGTGGAAGCGTTCCGGTGGAAGCCGGAGCTGCTGGCCATGAACGAGCGGCTGCAGGCCAATGCCGGTGCCTATACCTCGGCCATCGCTGCAGCCATTGCGGCAACGGGAAGCTGCCGGGAAGCGTTTGGTCCCTATTCCTTTCTGCCTGAACGGGTCATCGACCGGCAAAAGGTCTTCAAGCTGGACTGGCACGGCATTCTGCTGCTGATCATGATCGCACTTACCCCGGTTGTCTTTAACCATTTCTATCAGCAAAGAAAGGCCAAAATTGCCGATTTAAAAAGCGAGATAGTCCGCACCGACCGGTTCATCGCAAGCATCCAGCCGGTCGTCGATAAGGTGCAGCATATCAGTGCACAATACGATAAAGATCAGAAGAAATTCGACCTTATCCGGAATCTGAGCCGCGGAACCCATAAATGGTCGAGCGTACTTTCGGCGCTTAATAAGGGGATGAGGCACATCAACAGTATCTGGCTGACCTCCATGAGTTCGGTGAAAGACGGGGTGATGCTGCAGGGATACTCCCTGTACCGGAACCGGATCCCCCGGCTGACGGATCTTTTTGCTGTGGCGAATCTTCAGAACGTCAAGTACACGACCATCCGGGATATCCGGGCCTACACGTTCGTGATCGTCGTAAAAGAGGCTTTGAAAGATACCGCGGCATATTCTCCCAAGGCGGATTACAGAACTCCGGCTTTTACATCCCCATCCGGAGGTAAAAAGGCGGGCGGAAATAACCACAAAACCGGGACAGCTTCTTAACTGCCATGACATACGGTCTGCGAAACACACTGATCCTTTTGCTTGTATTCATGATTATGAGTGCAGGCGGCTGGGCCTACACTCATTTTGTGCAGGACAAACAGATTGCGGCCTTAACGGTACGTCTTCAGAAGAAATCGAAGCAATTAAAGCAGAAGCGCCGCATTGCCGACATGTACCAGCCGTTGGTAAATAAATATAGCCGCCTCACCTATGCCATGGCTCATTACAGCAAGGCACTGCCCGGGAAAGTCGACGCCGACCGGGTTTATCGCTACCTCGACCACGCCAGCGTTCGTCATTCCGACACCGATATCAATTTCACTTACCTGGATACGGTCGGCAGTAAAAAAGGCTATGGAATCGTAGAAACCACCGTGGACGGCACCGGCGGCTACCGGTCGCTGTACGATCTCATCAAGACCATTGAATACAGCCGGCCTATTACGAAAATCAAAAGCCTGGTCATAAACCCCTCCAGCGAAGCAGGCAAGCCCAGCGATATCGTCTACACCTTCGACCTGGACAGCTATTATGCACCCACAGGTTATGAGGATGATTACGGTAATAATTTATCCCTGAAACAGGAAGCGGTATCCAATAATCCTTTCTATCCGCTTATACGTCCGCTGGCAAAAAATTCGCAGGGGCTGTTAAATATTGAATCGTGCAAACTGGTCGGAGTGAGTACCAATCGTGTGTTTCTCAGCGATTCGGAAGGCCGGATCCACAACCTGAAAACCGGGGATAAAGTTTATCTCGGTTATCTCGACCATATCAATGTAAAAGGTAAAACAGCCGTATTTCATCTGAATAAAGGCGGCATCGCCGATATCGTGACCCTCAAGGTAGACTAATGTTATTACTTATGAACCGGAAATGTATTTTTTACCTGTTCCTGTTTTTGGCCGGTGGGTTGTTCCTCGGCAACGCGGCCTGCGTACAGGCTCAGCAGGAAGATTCGCAGACAAAACCGTTCCGGCAATACACTAATCCGGATGAGATCATCACCCTGAGTAAGGACATGACGTTTGAACAGGCCGTCGACATCCTCGATACGTTTGCCCAGAAGTATGAGCATCGGTTTATCTACGACCATAGCGGAGAGAAAGGACCTATTGGCGTAAGCCTCCCGCCTATGGACTGGCGTGATGCCCTGAATTACCTGGTACGTCTCAAGGGGCTCGTACTGAATACCTACAAGGATTACTATGAAATTGCGCCTGCCCCGCAGAAAACCAAGAAAATGCAGGGGCCTGATGCAAACGAAAAGGGGACCGACGTTTCATTGAATACGCCTCAGGTTCGTATATCGGCTACTTTCTTCGAAGGAAACCGGCAGGTATTGCGGGAGATCGGAGTCGACTGGTCGACGCTGAGCAACGGAAAGGTGGATGTCGATTTTTCCGGGGCGGATGCCGTAACGCAGGATCTTTTCAAGGGAAGTATCCAGCAAAATAATGTAGGCGGCAGCCAGATCAGCGTCAATGCATTGCTGAAGACGTTTGAGGCCAATAACCTCGGGGAAATTGTAGCACAGCCCAATATCAAGGTGATGAACGGGATGGAAGGGCGGATTCAGGTAGGGCAGGACTTTTCCATCAAACAAAGGGATTTTGCCGGGAATGTGACGGATAAGTTTTTCAGTGTGGGCACAATTCTGAAGGTGGTTCCGCACATCATCCAGGTGCATGATACCACGTTCATGTATCTGGAAATCAACGCTCAGCGATCGACCGTACAACCCGACCCCGTGAGTACGATTGTCAATAAGCAGGAGGCCCAGTCGGATATTATGCTGGTCGATGGTGAATCAACCGTTATTGCAGGTCTCTACAACCGGGAAACGACGAATGTGAGGAAAGGAATCCCATTTCTGAAAGATTTACCCCCCTGGTTTTTCGGGCTGCGCTACCTCTTCGGATACGAATCGCACCAGGTAAAAGTACAGGAACTGGTCATCATCATAAAAGCTCAGATCGACAAGAGCATCTCAGAGCGGCTGAAGGCTGAACGCAAGAGTACGAATGAAGTGCTTCAGGAACATCTGAAATCGATGCAGGGAAGGAACCAGGAGAAGATCATCTGGTAAAACCGGCCCGGTAACCGGGGCGCATATACCTGCGGGATCTCCGAAACGGGAGTCTCTCTATAAGCTATAAGATTCCCGTTATTTCCCGCTGAATTTCACACTCATTCCTTCGGTGATATCGTGGTCGATACAATAACCGCCATTCACTTCCACAACATATTGGGCGGGAGAACCGGATTTCAATTCGGCTTTTGAAAAAGGGGTCGTGGAGTGGTAAATGCGCACGATCTTGTGATTCCGGTCGATAAAAATGATGTCGAGGGGCAACGGCGTATTGGCCATCCAGAAACTGAGAGGCTGAGACTTGTCGAAGATGAAAAGCATGCCGGCATCTTCAGGCAGATGCCTTACATTCATCAGGCCGGCGTCCCGTTTTTCCGGCGTGTCTGCAATCGCAACCCTCACCTCTGCGACCGGTTTCTGCCCGGCGCTCATAAATGTAACCTGCTGCGAATAATCGAAAGTTTGTCCCACATTTTCACGCTGTGAAGTTCCCTTTTCATGATTGCCGGAACCCTGACAGCCGGTCAGTATAATCAGGCATCCGAAAAACCCGGTCATGATCAGAGAAAACAAATTCGTTCTTTTCACCGAAATATCTGCTATATAAATTTTTCAGGATTGATAAGTGGGGTCAGGCTCATCACTTCTCCGGGCCTCCCGGGAAAAAGCGATGGAATGATGGAATACGGGCCTGCGTGAAATATACCTTTCTCCGTGCAGTTTTGCATTTCAGTGACGGCTCCATTCCTGTCCCTGGACGCCGAAGGATCAATGTAGTCCGTTATCATTTCAAATCTCATGAATTCCGCATTCCGTATAAGTTACGTAGTTCCGGCACAGAATGCGGGCCACTTTTCCGCACACATACCCCTTCCGGAGATTGCGGTTGGTCCGTTCCTGCCGAAACGTCTGATTATAAGAAACTTCATGAACAGATGCGCGGCGGATAAGACAATGTATCTGCGCTGTCTGCGTTATTAACACGGTCATTCCCCGAGGGGAACGGCTACCCGAAATCCGGCCGTGAAAGGGAAGCAGACGGCATTGTGTTTTCCTCTTAAGGATTGGATTTTTTTTGAAATTAGGCTATCTTAGCTACGCTGAAGTGGGCCTCTTACAGGACTCACTTTTTTTATTCACGGGAACTGTTATCCGACTGTGCTCGAAAATCTGAACGAACAAATTTGTGAACTTGCCGGGACCGTACTTCAGGAACGGCCATTCTTTGTAGTGGAAGTTGAGGTCAGAGGCCATAAGGGCAGGCGCACGGTTGAGATTTATATTGATTCGGAGAAAGAAGGAATAACGCTCGATGAATGTGCAAAAATTAGCAATGAGCTTGGCTTATTGATTGATGCACAAGAGATTATCGAGGGTTCATACCGGTTGAACATTTCATCTCCCGGTCTTGATCGCCCGTTGACGGATCGCCGGCAATACCTGAAAAATGTAGGGCGCCGGGCGCGGATCCGTTACAAGCAGAACGACGAAGAGCAACGGACGGAAGGGGTTATAAAGAATTTTTCGGACGACCGGCTTGTTCTTACGGAAAAGGATGGCACAATAAGGTCCGTTGATTACGAAGATATACTGGAAACAAAGATATTGACAGCCTGGTAACCAAGGAAATATATGCAAGGTGAAGCCTCGAAATTAATCATTCAGTCTTTTGCCGAAATAGCGAAAGACAAAGGAATCGACAGAAACCTGTTGCTCTCGATACTGGAAGACGTATTTCGTTCCATGATCCGCAAAAAATACGGGGAAGAAGTCGACGACTCTTTTGACGTGATTCTGAACCCCGACCGCGGCGAAATTCAGATGCTGCATATCCGGGAGGTGGTACCCGACGAAGAACTCACCGATCCGGTAACGGAAATCTCTCTCAGCGATGCACACAAATTCGATCCGGATCTTGAGTTGTATGATGAGTTCGCACAGGAAATTCATCTGAATGATTTCGGACGCCGCCTTGTAAAAATGGCCGAGCAAAACCTCGCACAACGCATTCACGAAATCGAAAAGGAAAATATTTTTGATGACTATACCGATCGTGTAGGCGAAATCATCCTCGGGGATGTCTATCAGGTACGGCGCAATGACATCCTGGTAAACCACAACGGCGTGGAGCTGCTTCTGCCCAAATCGCAGCAGATACCGAAAGACCACTTTCGCAAAGGCGATACAATCCGTGCCGTGGTTACCGAAGTGAAGCGCGAAAACGGCAATCCCACAATCCTCATCTCCCGTACTTCTCCGCTGTTCCTGGAACGGCTGTTTGAGAATGAAATTCCGGAAGTGTATGACGGGATTATAGAGATTGTGAAGGCCGTGCGCGAGCCCGGCGACCGCTCGAAGGTTGCGGTTATCTCTCACGACGAACGTGTGGATCCCGTGGGGGCCTGCGTCGGAATGAAAGGAGTCCGCATCCATTCGATTGTGCGCGAATTATGTAACGAGAACATCGACGTCATCCCGTTTACGGACGACAAGTACGAGTTTATCAAACGGGCCCTGCAGCCGGCTAAGGTGCTGTCGGTAGAATTCGACCAGGATCAGTCGTATGCCCGGGTAGTGGTTCCTGCGGATCAGGTCTCGAAGGCCATCGGCCGCGGGGGAGTGAACATCAAACTGGCATCCCGGCTGACCGAATGCGAGATCGACGTTTACCGCGAAATAGATGAGGAAGACGACATCGATATCTTCGAATTTGAGGTGGATTTCGGCAAACCGGTAGTGCAGACTCTGTATGATATCGGCTGCGATACGGCCCGCGCGGTGCTCGAGCTGGATCCGGAAGAACTGGTTCGCAGAACCGAAGGTAATATCACTATTGAACAGGCCACTGAAATCATCAGTACGATCTCCGAAGAGTTCGAGGAAGAAGAAACCTGAGAAATTCCGGGGACAGCAGCGTACCTTTATACCGAAGTACTAACGCAGGATTGAATTAAAAGAAGGAATAAATAACAAATATGGCGAAAGCCGGTAAACAATATAAACTCTTCCGAGTAGCCAAAGAATTTAACGTGACTATCCAGTCAATCGCTGAGACACTGTCGGATCAGGGATATAAGATTGATGCACGTCCGAATTCGACTATCACTCCCGAGATGTATGAAGCACTTGAGGGAATTTTTGGTGCGGATAAGGTACGCAGCCAGGAGCACGAGGTGGCCCGCGAAGAATATCAGGAGCGACGCAGCGTCTTGCATCAGAATCGTTTCGAATCGGTTAATCTTGATAATTTTCTTGAACCGATAGATGAAACGGAGAAAGAAGCGGATAAGGAGCTTCCGGTTCCGCCGGCAGGCGGGAAAGAGAACAGGGAAAAGAAGGCTTCCGACCGGAAGACACCGCCGTCCGGAGAACTAAAGGAGAAAGAGCAAGAAGAGGTCCCTCCTAAAAAGGCGGATCAGAAACCGGCGAAAGAAACAAAGGACGGGTCGAAGAAGAAACCGAAACCGGCCGTCACGGAACAATCCGGTCAAAAAAGCACTGAAGAGCCGCAGAAGGATGAACAGGCTGAAGAAAAGCCAAAAGCGCCGCCCGTAGATAAGGCGGCCGGCCGGAAGCCGGAAGCCGAGGTCCCTTCTGAACCGGATCAGGAGGAAAGTCCTGAAGATTCTGAGGAAGAAGATGTCATTCGGGCAAATGCGGAAAAATTACGGGGCACCAAACTCCTCGGAACGATAACCATCCGAACGGAGGAATCTCCTGCACGCGGGAAAAACCGGAGGAGCAAGAATAAGAAGAAAGGGAAAGCGGACGAAGAAGAATCGGCATCTTCTAAAAAGCACAAGAAGCCCCGGATGAAAAAGAGTCATACGGCGTCGGGTGACTCTGCCGAAGGGGAGGCAAAGGGAAAGAAGAAGAAATCGCGGAAACGCTCGCAGCATATTGATGAGGGAGACGTTGAACAGAAGATGAGAGAAACGATGCAGTTGATCAAGTCTTCCGGTTCTGCAAGTCGCAAGCGCCAAAAGCGACGCCGTCTGCGGCGTGACGAGATTGCCGAGCGGGAACAGGAGGCTGCCGAACAGGCGGGCGGAAATAAGACACTGGAAGTCACCGAGTTCATCACGGTTTCCGATCTTGCCGATCTTCTGGGAGTCAGCCCGACCGATGTCATCACCAGTTGCATGAATCTCGGTATTATGGTTTCTATCAACCAGCGCCTCGAAGCCAGTACGATCGAACTCATTGCCGAAGAGTACGGCTTTGAAGCGGCGTTTGTAGATGCAGGGGAACTGCTTGAGGATATCGAGGATGAGGAAGACGATCCTGATGATCTGAAGGAACGTGCCCCGGTAGTAACCGTCATGGGGCATGTCGACCATGGAAAAACCTCACTCCTTGATTATATCCGAAAAACGCATATAACATCAGGCGAAGCAGGCGGGATCACACAGCATATCGGTGCCTATTCGGTGGATGTGGGCGACGGGAGAAAGATCACTTTCCTGGATACCCCGGGCCATGAAGCCTTTACCGCTATGCGTGCACGTGGGGCACAGGTAACCGACATCGTGATTCTGGTAGTAGCCGCCGATGATGCAGTGATGCCTCAGACGGTCGAAGCCATTAACCATGCCCTGGCCGCAGGTGTTTCCATTGTTGTAGCCATTAATAAAATCGATAAGCCCGGCGCCAATGCCGATAAAATCCGCCAGCAGTTGTCCGAGCATAATGTGAATGTCGAAAGCTGGGGCGGCAAGTATCAGGAAGCGGAAGTCTCTGCCAAAACAGGCAACGGCATTCCGGAACTGCTCGAAAAGGTCCTGATTGAAGCGGAATTGATGGAACTCAAAGCCAACCCCGACCGCAACGCTCACGGCATCATCCTCGAGTCGCGGATTGACAAAGGAAAAGGTGTGGTCGCCAATGTCCTGGTCGAAAAAGGAACGTTGCACGTGGGAGACTCCTTTGTAGCCGGCCCCTGGTTTGGACGTGTGCGGGCCATGGAAAATGAATTCGGCCAACGTCTTACACGAGTGGGGCCCTCCGAACCGGCCCAGATCACCGGCTTTGACGGTTTGCCCCAGGCGGGCGACAGGCTCATCTGTATGCCTGACGAAAAACGGGCAAGAGAGATAGCCCAGCAGCGGCAGCAAATCAAGAGGGAACAGGATCTGCGCCATACCAGGCATATCACTCTGGACGATCTCTCGCGGCGGATGGCTCTTGGAGAGGTGGCAGAACTCAGCATTATTATCAAAGGCGACGTGGACGGCTCTATTGAGGCGCTCGCCGGATCGCTGCAAAAACTGAGCACCGACGAAGTGAAAGTGAACATCATTCACACCGGCGTGGGAGCCATCACCGAATCCGACGTATTGCTGGCATCCGCTTCAGATGCGATCATCATCGGCTTTCAGGTGCGGCCGAGTACCAGCGCCCGGAAACTGGCCGAACAGGAAGAAATCGATATTCGTCTCTTCAGTGTCATTTACGATGCCGTCGATGCCGTTCGTGATGCCATGGAAGGATTGCTTAGTCCCGAGATCGGCGAAGAAATTACCGCTACTATCGAGGTCCGGGAAACCTTCAAAGTACCGAATGCGGGAACAGTCGCCGGTTGCTATGTAACCGATGGGAAGATCACGCGAAATAGTAAGGTGCGGTTGGTCCGTGACGGTATCGTCATTTATGATGGTGAAATTGCTTCGCTTAAACGCTTTAAGGATGATGTTCGTGAGGTGGTGGCAGGATATGAGTGCGGCATCTCTATCCAGAACTTCAATGATATCAAAACGGGCGATATCATCGAAGGATACCGCGTAACCGAGACCAAACGAACGCTCGTCTGAACGGGTTCTTTAAAACAAAGTGTTGATTATGAATAGAGGTGACCTCCGTGATTTTATGAGAACGGCGCATAAAGACATAAGCTTTCGGCATCCTGCGATTAACTCTCTGATCGCAGAAAGGCCCTGAATCCATCTTTTGTCAACATCCTCCTTTAAACTATGAGTATTCGTACCGAACGACTTGAAGCCCAGTTAAAAAAGGATCTCGGGCCTATATTCCAGCGATATCAGCAGGGCAGCATCATTACGATCACGGAAATACGGGTTGCGCCCGATCTTTCGCTGGCCAAAGTTTACATCAGCATACTCGCCGCCGGCCGGGATAAGCAGCAGATTTTTGAATATCTGAGTGAACATAATGCGGATATCCGGAAAGAGCTTGCCGCAAAGATTAAAAACCAGGTACGTAAGATTCCTGAACTCAACTTCTATCTGGATGATACGGCCGAATATGTTGACCATCTGGAGCATCTTTTTGATAAGATTCATGAAGAAGACAGGCAAAAATCCGGCAGCCCGGATGAGGATGAATCCTGAGGTATGAGTCAGGCACTGCCGTTAAAGGAAATACCGGTGCTTGACCGGAACCACCCGCTCCCGGAGACCCTGGATGCACAGCAACCCGCCGTATTACTTTTCGACAAGCCGTCGGGATGGTCCAGCTTCAAAGCCGTAAAAGCCGTGAGAAAGAGGTTGAGCGTCAAAAAAGCGGGACATGCCGGCACACTTGATCCGCTTGCAACCGGCCTTTTGATAATCTGCCTGAATCGTGCTACAAAATCGGTCTCACAGATTCAATCGCTTCCCAAAACATACCGGGCAAAGATCCGTTTTGGAGCCTCCACGCCAAGTTACGATGCAGGCACGGAAGCCGATGAAACGGCACCCTGCGAGCATATTACCCTTCATGCAATTAAGGAGGAACTTCAAAAGTCTTTTCTGGGTGAAATAGAGCAGACCCCGCCGATGTATTCAGCTCTAAAGCACGAAGGACAGCGACTCTACAAGCTGGCCCGGAAGGGGAAAACTGTCGAACGAAAGCCGCGCCGGGTTACCGTTTTTGAAACACGAATCATTGCATTCGACCAGCCTGATCTTGAAGTGGATGTTACATGCAGTAAGGGCACTTATATCCGCAGTATAGCTCATGACCTGGGCATCAGGCTCGGCAGCCGTGCTTATCTGCGGAGTTTAAGAAGAACGAAAATCGGAATGTTTGATGTAAAGGATGCTCTATCCGCCAACGACTTACAGGTTATACCGGTACCATGACAACCATTATTCCCCTGTCCGAAATACAGCGCGATCCCCAAACTGTTTTGACCGTCGGAACGTTCGACGGGGTACATGAGGGACATCGGACGATTATCGACAGAGTGGTGAAACATGCCCGGCACCTCAAGTGCCGCAGCATAGTGGTAACTTTCGACCCACATCCCCGTGAGATTATTCAGCCGGGGAGAGGCAGTGTTCAATTATTGACCACCACCGAAGAACGGGCGGAACTCCTCGACCGGCTCGGCGTGGACATCATGCTGATTATTCCTTTCAACCGTGACTTTTCGCTGATGACCTCAGAGCAATTCGTGCGCAATATCATCTATAAGCGGATCGGGGTGAGGGAGTTCGTCATTGGATATGATCATCGTTTCGGACATGACCGCCAGGGCTCGGGGGAGACGGTAAAACGGCTGGGGCAGGAGTTGGGTTTCAGCGTCGAGGTGGTTGAAGCGCACGAAATAGCCGCCATCACTGTGAGCAGTACCCAGGTCAGGAAGGCCCTGAAGGAACAGGGGGATGTGGAGCTGGCACGTCGTTTCCTGGGGCGTCCCTATCGCCTGATCGCAACCGTGATCCATGGGGATAAGCGGGGAAAAGAACTCGGATATCCCACGGCAAATCTGAGACCGGAGAATCCTAAAAAAATTATTCCGGCAAACGGGATTTATGCCGTAACAGTGCTCATCGCCGGCTCGGAATATAAGGGGATGATGAGCATTGGAGTACGGCCCACATTCGAGACCGACAACCTGCGTACCATCGAGGTGAATCTGTTCGACTTTGATCGCAATATATACGGAGAAACGGTTGAGGTTCGTTTTATCAAGCGGATCAGAGATGAGCTCAAATTCACAAGTGTGAATGAACTGATTGCAGAAATGGCCAACGATAAACGCATTGCACAGGAAGTTAATAAGTAATATCTTTGACTGCCTGCCGGACCGTTATCGAACAGGAATCGAATATATGTTCGATTGGCAGGCACGCCACAAAGTGTGGCAGATTGCAGACCTTGTCTCGTACCCCAAAAAACGAACAGGTTTAAAATCTACTTTAGTATGGTATAATCTAAAGCGGAATCTATAATGAATGTATCTCAGGAAGAAAAAAAAGAAATCTTCAAACAATACGGCAAATCCGACAATGATACCGGTTCTCCGGAAGCTCAGATTGCCCTTTTCACAGAACGGATCAATCGCCTCACCGATCATTTAAAGACTCACAAAAAAGATCATGCCTCACGGCTGGGGCTGCTCAAGCTTGTCGGTAAACGGCGGAAACTGCTCAATTATCTCAGCAATAAAGACATTGAGGCATACCGTCAGCTAATCAGTCAACTTGGCATTCGTAAATAAGACAAAAAGCACGGAGGTCCGTGCTTTTTTTTCATAAATAGCGATTTGGGGAGGCTTCGAAATGACCGCCACAACATCAGGCTTGTTGCGGTCTGTTCGTAACCTCCCGAATCGTGCTGTAAGATCAACTATAAGAATCAAAAAATCTAATGAAAGAAGACTTCAGATCAATAGAAATAGCACCGGGAAAAGTAATCTCTATAGAAACGGGCCGCCTGGCAAAACAGGCCGACGGCGCGGCAGTCGTTCGTCTGAACGACACCTATGTACTTGCCACTGCGGTGAGTAAAAAAGAACCACGGCCGGATCAGGATTTTTTCCCGCTTTCGGTCGATTTTAAAGAGAATTTTTCAGCCGGCGGCCGTTTCCCCGGCGGATTCATCAAACGCGAGGGGCGGCCTTCCGAGAAGGAAATCCTTTCCAGCCGCCTGATAGACCGCACTATCCGCCCCCTGTTTCCGGAAGGGTATATGAACGAGACGCAAATCATCTGCTATGTGATTTCTTCGGATGAAGAAGATGACGGCGATGTACTCGGAGGAGTGGCTGCTTCGACCGCGCTCACACTTTCCGATATTCCCTTCGACGGGCCTATTGCGGAAGTACGGGTAGGTCGTGTTAACGGCGAACTGATCATCAACCCAACCATCAGTGATCTGAAAAATTCAGACATCGATATGGTGGTCGGGGGAACGATCGAGAGTGTTGCCATGGTGGAAGGCGAAATGCAGGAGCTGTCGGAAAGCGAGATGATCGGGGCGATTAAGTTCGCACACGATGCCATCAAGAAATTGTGTGAATTTCAGCTCGAACTGCGTAAGGAATTCGGCAAAGAAAAGCGCGAGTTTATCCCGCCGTCGCCGGATGAGGATCTGGTTCAAAAAGTAACCGGACTGATCGGTGACCGTTATTATGAAATCTCGAAGCAAAAACTCCCCAAACAGGATTATTATGACCAGGCTGATGCCATTGTAACGGAAATCCAGGAGAAACTGGCGGAAGAATATCCGGAGAAGGAAGAGGATATCGCGGGTATCTGTCATGATATCCAGGCAAAAGTGCTCAGAAACCTCATCCTGGACGAACAGTTCCGTATCGATGGGCGCAGCCCCGACGAAATTCGTCCTATCTGGACCCAGGTGAGCTATCTGCCGCGCGTGCATGGTTCGGCTATCTTCACCCGCGGGGAAACCCAGGCGCTGGTCACGGTAACGCTGGGCACCAAGCATGATGAACAAAGTATCGACACCCTCTTTGAGAACGGGGCCAAACAGTTCATGCTGCAGTACAACTTCCCGCCCTTCAGTGTAGGTGAAACCAAGCCGATGCGCGGACCAGGCAGGCGCGAAATTGGCCACGGTCACCTTGCCGAGCGTGCCATCAAAAGAATGATGCCGGGTCAGGAAGAGTTCGGGTATGTCATTCGTGTGGTCTCCGACATCCTGGAATCGAACGGCTCCTCCTCGATGGCCTCTGTCTGCGGAGGTTCTATGGCTCTTATGGATGCCGGCGTTCCCCTGGAAAAGCCTGTAGCGGGCATTGCAATGGGAATGATTGTGGGAGAAAATAATACCGTCGTCCTCTCCGACATCCAGGGGCAGGAAGACCATATGGGCGACATGGACTTCAAAGTCTGCGGCACCGCCGACGGAATTACTGCCTGCCAGATGGACATCAAAGTGAAGGGCATCGAATATACGGTGATGGAAGAGGCACTTGAACAGGCAAAAGCAGGCCGCCTGCATATTTTAAGTAAAATGGCAGAGTCGATCTCTGCTCCGCGTACCGAAATATCACAGTATGCCCCGGCATTCACCCGCATGGAAATCGGCTCAGACCAGATCGGAGCACTGATCGGTCCGGGCGGTAAGGTAGTGCAGGGTATACAACGCGAAACCAATACTGAGATCGTCATCGAAGAAGAAGGCAAGAAAGGCCTGGTTACCATTGCCGCACATAACAAAGAAGATGCCGAAGCTGCCGTGAAGAAAATACGGGCCATCACCGGACAGCTTGAAGAAGGCAGTATTTATGAAGGAACCGTACGTTCGGTCAAGGAATACGGGGCCTTTGTCGAGATCATACCTGGCCGGGACGGTTTATTGCATATCTCTGAAATCGCTCACGAACGCATCGACAAAGTGCGCGATGTACTCAGAGAAGGCGACAAGGTCATGGTTAAGCTGCTGAGCATCGAAGATGGCGGCAAGCTGCGCCTCTCCCGCAAGGCCCTGCTATCCAAAGAAGAAGAGGCTGAAAAGAACTAATCTTTTCACCCGGTTTATTCAGAAGCACCTGTGGTTGTCATGGGTGCTTTTGTTGTTTTGTGCGGCCCTGGCACTCATTGCCTGGCTATCCACTTATCCATTGCCGTCCGCTTTAGCAGACGGATATAGGATTGCCTCCAAACCGGGCTTT
This sequence comes from uncultured Chitinophagales bacterium, assembly GCA_964572735.1. Lineage (GTDB taxonomy): Bacteria > Bacteroidota > Rhodothermia > Balneolales > DATFMH01 > DATFNI01. The sequence goes on from CAZNHE010000001.1 coordinate 76,376, forward strand.
AGCCCATGATCGCCGGGCGTTCTTCATGGGCTAAAGCCCGGTTTAGTGAAAGCCTTGGTAGTCCGTCGGCTGAAGCCGACGGCAATGGGTAGAGGAAAGAGAAAATTCAGATGGCTAAAGCTGGTGGCAATGGGTGGAAAAAGGAGAAAATCCAGATAGCTGAAGTCGATGGTAATTGAGGCAATTGAAGAGAGAAAAGGAATGTATTGTATTTTTAGTGGTTTTTGTTGACTTTATATAAAGAGAAACTATTTCATTGCAGAATGCTATAGTCGAGGAAATAAAATTATGAGTTGGGTAAGGATTTGGGTTCATCTGGTATTCTCTACAAAAAACAGGAAACCTCTGTTATGTACGGAAGCATTAAGAAGCAGTGTATTTGAGCATATCAGACAAAATGCAATTCAGAAAGGCATTCGTATAGACTGCATCAATGGCTATAAGGAACACGTCCACTGCCTGATTTCTCTGGGTAAGGAACAAAGCATCAGTAAGATAGTTCGGTTACTTAAGGGAGAGGCCTCATTCTGGATTAATAAAAATAGATTGATTACAGACCGTTTTTCCTGGCAGGACGATTATTGGGCGGTAAGTGTGAGTGAAAGCCATTGGATGCCAGTGAGGGATTATATCCGTTCACAGGAAATGCATCATCGATCCAGGTCGTTTTCAGAAGAGGTCGATGAATTTATGGAAAAGTATGGATGGGAATTGATAAAAGAGGAATGAGTGCAGCTTTATGAATCATTTGGCAGAGGTGAAGACAGGAATGAATCTTGCCTGGCTATTACTTATCCATTGCCGTCCGCTTTAGCAGACGGGCCATGAAGTGCCTTTTCTGTATGGGCTTTAGCCCACGATTTTCAGCATCTGCATAAAAAAGCCATACGAAAAATTCCCCTGGGAGAAGTCCGCAAAATGGAGGAACAGCTTTCTACCCGTTGGCTAAAGCCAACGGCAATGGATATGCATCAAAGATGAAACAAATCTTCAAAACTCCGTTTTATATATAGTGAAAACCCCTTAGTTTCCGGCATCATCATACATCAAAGAAATTATGAAAGAGCAAGAAATCAATAAAACCGAAATCGTACAGAAAAGTACCCTTTCGAACGGATTAGCAGTCATTACGGAAACCATCCCGTCGGTTCGCAGCATAGCGGTCGGAATATGGGTAAAAACAGGCAGCCGGTATGAATCGGAACCAGAGTCGGGCATTACTCATTTCATCGAGCATATGTTGTTTAAAGGCACGGAAAAACGCAGTTCTTTCGACATTTCATCGAATATAGAGGCCGCCGGAGGCTACCTGAACGCCATGACAAGCTCGGAGTATACTTGTTACTACGTACGCTGCCTGGATACTGAACTGGAAACAGCCCTGGACGTCCTGACCGACATGGTCTTGCATCCCCTGTTTCCTGAAGTGGAGATGGAGAAAGAAAAAAAGGTGGTTATCGAAGAAATGAAAATGTACCGGGATAATCCTGATGACTTCATCTTTGAGGAGTTTATCGGCCAGCTTTACGAGCAGCATGCCCTCGGCCGTCCGGTCATCGGTTACGAGAGTTCGGTATCGGAGCTTAAGCGCAATGATTTGCTCAATTTCGTAAAAGATCATTATGACCCGGAGAATCTTCTGGTGGCCATCGCCGGAAATGCGCGGCACGAACAGGTGGTTGCCCTTCTCGAAAAATATTATACGCGGGGGAAAGCTGCCGTCCACAATGGCGTTGCAAAAGATATACTGACGCCCTACCGCCCCAGCCGGAAAACCCTGACGCGACCTATCGAACAGACGCATTATATCATCGGGGAAAGAGGGTTGTCGAGCAGCGACCCGGAGCGGTATAAATTATTACTCATCCAGACCATCCTCAGCGGCGGTATGAGCTCGCGCCTGCATCAGAATATCCGTGAAAAGTATGGCTACTGCTATTCCATCAGCGCTTTCCTGCAATCATACCACGATACCGGGGTATTCGGCGTTTATATCGGAACAGATAAGGATTACCTGACCCACGTGAAGGAACTCATCTTCAAAGAATTCTCCAAACTGAAAGAAACCCCTGTCAGTGAGAAGGAACTTGGTCAGGCCAAGTCGCAGCTCAAAGGAAAACTGCTCCTCTCGCAGGAGAATATGAGCAACCGTATGAATCGCCTGGCCAAGAGTGAGATCTATTTCGACCGTTTCATCACCCTGGATGAACTGGTTGAAGAAATCGATGCGGTCACCGCCAGACATATACGCGATTATTCGCAGTCCTTTTTCAGAGAAGAAGAGTTTACGGAAACGATCCTGCTTCCACAGCAAAACGGCCACAGCAATAATAACGGCTCATAATTTATGGTGAGAATCAGGGATCTTGCCGGCCATGCGGGTCAGGCGGTTACGTTACACGGATGGGTGTATAATACCCGAAGCAGTAAAGGGTTAGTCTTTATCATTCTGAGGGATGGCACCGGTCTGTGCCAATGCGTAGCGGCGGAAAAGGACCTACCCCGACCGGCGTGGGAAGCCGCTGCGGACCTTACCCGGGAAAGTTCGGTACGTATTTCGGGCGTTGTTATGAAAGACGACCGCAGCCCGGGCGGCTATGAGCTGCGGGTGCAGGAAGTCATTCCCATCCAGATAGCTCATGATTATCCGATCACGCCGAAAGAGCATGGCATCGATTTCCTGATGGATAACCGGCATCTGTGGCTGCGCAGCCAGCGCCAATGGGCAGCCATGCAAATCCGCGACGAGATCATCTATGCCATCCATCGTTTTTTCCACGAACGCGGGTTCATCCAGCTCGATGCACCCATATTCACAGGAAACGCCGCCGAAGGAACCACCACGCTCTTTGAAACGGCCTACTTTGATCAGCCGGCCTATCTGACCCAGTCGGGACAGTTATATGCTGAGGCGATGGCCATGGCTCACGGCAGCGTATATACCTTTGGTCCGGTTTTCCGGGCGGAAAAGAGCAAAACCCGGCGCCATCTCACCGAATTCTGGATGATAGAACCGGAAATGGCTTTTTATGACCTGGAGATGGATATGGATCTGGCCGAAGCGTTTATCAGTTCCATTGTGCGCAGCGTGCTGGAAAACAAACAGCCACAATTAAAGATACTGGAGCGGGATACGCATCATCTCGAAAACGCGGCTCCCCCGTTTCCGCGAATCTCATACAGCGAGGCTGTGGATCTGCTCAAGAGTGATAAAACCCGGCTGATACTTGATGAAATGGAAGCTTCTCATCATGATGAGTTGAAAAAACTGGAGGAGGAAGCAGAGACACTACAACAGGAATACGGGCAGGCCAAAAAAGGACGAAAGGTTCAAATCGACCGAAGGTCGCAGGAAATCCGCAACCGAAAGGAAGAGATAGATGAAGACCTCAGAAACATTCCCGTTTGGCGTGAATCTGCACTTAATTTCAAGTGGGGCAATGACTTTGGTGGAAGCGACGAGACTTTATTGACCATGCAGTTTGATAAACCGGTCATGGTGCATCGCTATCCGGCCGGAGTCAAGGCCTTCTACATGAAGCGGGATCCGGAGGACGACCGCCTTGCTCTTGCCGTCGATGTGTTGGCCCCGGAAGGATATGGCGAAATCGTCGGCGGATCTCAGAGGGAGGACGATCTGGATGTTTTGCAGGAAAGGATCAGGGCACACCATCTTCCGGAAGAAGCGTTCGGCTGGTACCTTGACCTGCGACGTTTCGGTTCGGTCCCTCATTCCGGATTCGGTCTGGGACTCGAACGTACTCTGGCCTGGATTTGCGGATTAAAGCATGTTCGTGAAACCATCCCGTTCCCCAGGATGCTGGGCCGCCTTAAGCCTTAAACGAAGACCGATATGGCCAGGAAAACGAGTATCGAACTTTTCCAGGAACTGGTAAGGGAATTGCGCGGAGACCGGCTGAAACCTGTGTATTACATATGCAGTGAGGAGTCGTTCTTCCTGGACCGGGTTTTTGAGATCATCTCCAAACGGGTTCCCGATGATCAAAAGGATTTCAACTTCGATGTATTATCCGGCCGGGAGACGAATATGGATCGCGTTCTCTCCATTGCCCGCAGCTTTCCCATGATGGCCGACCGCCGGGTGCTAATCATACGTGATTTTCTGGCCATATCTGAAGGAGAGGCCGCAGGAAATCCGGATGAATTAATGCCTTACCTGGAGAGTCCCAATCCGGGCACATTGCTGGTTCTGCTCGACGAAAAGAGTCCTGCAGGAAACACCAAACTTGGGAAGGCCATTCAAAAAAACGGAAATGTAGGATATTACAAATTTGATCCGGTCCCCGATTACCGCCTCCCTGATTGGATTGCCGAATGGGCCGGCCTTACTCATCATACAAAAATCGATTCTGCCGCTGCCCAGATCCTGGCTCAGCATGTGGGGAATAATCTATTGCAACTGACTACGGAAATAGAAAAGCTGAGTAATTATGAAACGGGCGATGAGGCCATCACCGTCGATGCGGTGCGCAGGCTGGTAGGCATCACCCGGCAATTTGATGTGTTTGAACTTAAGGATGCTATTCTTTCGGGAGATTCGGCCAAAGCGTTGTTCGTGGCAGGACAAATGCTCATTCATTCCGGAAATGCTACCGGAGAGGTTATGAAAACCATAGGATTTTTGTACGGGTACTATACGAATCTCTGGCAGATCTGCCGCGGCCGTGAGCGCCGGCTTGCCCCGGCCCGGATCCAGGAACTTACAGGAATCCGCAGTAATTTCTACTTTAATAACCTGTTGAAGGATGCCAGATCTTTTCACACACGGGATTTTGCCCTTATCTTCGAAGCATTACTCGATGCCGACAAAGCCGTTAAGGGATTTGGAAACCTCAGCCCGGAAGATGTACTCTTTCTCACCATTAACAAGCTGGTCGGTGTGTTATGAATCAGGTACAGACACACGCATACGTTCAAGGGAATGTATAGACGGACAGCCAAGCGCCTGAACAGGTTCCCGACGGCTAAAAACCTGGAACCTCTAAACCCCAACTGTTCTTCTTTCCCGTCATCCTGATTTATCCGGCGCAGACAGGATAAAGAGGATCCCATCTTCCACAGGCACGGCCCCGGTCATCTTCCTGTTATAAGAAATTAACCCGGCCATATCTCCATGTGTCATCCTATAATCGGAAGCAGTGGAACAAAACAGCCCTCACGTTTTGTTCGGAATATAAACGTATAAACATTTCCTGCTTAGCTCCTGTAACACATGTAAGATCAGGAAAGCCCCTGCCTATCGCAGGAAGAACAGGAATATCTCCGGTCATTCAAGAATAACTATATCATTATTAATACTAAGAGCATCAGGAAAGATATGAGTACACAGGTGAGTGATTTTTTACTTCAGCGCATTAACGAGTGGGGCCTTTCCCGCATTTACGGCTTTCCGGGCGATGGCATCAACGGAATCATGGGAGCGATAGACCGGGCAGGAGACAAGATCGATTTCATCCAGGTCAGGCATGAGGAAATGGCGGCGTTTATGGCGTGTGGCCATGCCAAATTCACCGGAGAAGTAGGCCTGTGCCTGGCCACATCCGGCCCGGGGGCCATCCATCTTCTCAACGGCCTGTATGATGCAAAGAAAGACCATCAGCCCGTGGTGGCGATTGTGGGCCAACAGGCCCGCATGTCTTTAGGAGGCGATTTTCAGCAGGAGGTGGATCTGATCAGCCTGTACAAAGATGTGGCACACGAATACGTGCACATGGTGTCCGATCCCACGCAAATGCGGCAGCTAATCGACCGGGCCATTCGGATCGCCAAAAATTATCGGACGGTCACTTGTGTTATTGTTCCCAGCGACATACAGGAAATGGATGCGGTCGAAGTTCCTCCAAGGTCTCATGGTTCCGTGCATACGGGGACCGGCCATTCTATCGCCAGGATTATTCCGCCGGAAGGAGAGTTGCAAAAGGCGGCAAAAGTACTCAATGAAGGGGAAAAAATAGCGATGTTGATCGGAGCGGGAGCCTTTCATGCAGGGAGAGAAGTCAGGGAAACGGCGGAATTATTGGGAGCGGGCGTTGCCAAGGCTTTGTTAGGCAAGGCAGCCCTTTCGGATGATCTTCCTTATGTAACCGGTGCTATCGGACTATTGGGTACCAAACCCAGCTGGGAATTGATGGACCAGTGTGATACGCTGTTCATGATTGGAACCAGCTTCCCATATTCCGAATTCCTACCCAAAGAAGGTTCTGTCCGGGGGGTGCAGATCGATATTGACGGGAGAATGCTGGGCCTGCGTTACCCTATGGAAGTAAATCTTCAGGGAGACAGCCAGGAAACGCTCAAAGCGCTCATCCCTCATCTGAATCGTAAAGAAGACCGTTCCTGGCGCAAAATGATCGAAAAGGAAGTCAGGGACTGGTGGAAAGTGGTGGAAAGCCGGGCAATGAATGATGCCGATCCGGTGAATCCGCAGCGGGTATTTTGGGAACTCTCTTCAAAATTGCCGGATAAGTGCATTCTCACTTCCGATTCCGGATCTTCAGCTAACTGGTTCGCCAGAGATCTTAGAGTCAGGGAGGGGATGAGAGCTTCTCTATCGGGGAACCTGGCCACCATGTGTCCCGGAGTACCCTATGCCATTGCTGCAAAATTTGCCTGGCCCGATCAGACGGTCATTGCTCTCGTAGGAGACGGCGCCATGCAAATGCTCGGAAACGACGGCTTGATTACTATTTCCAAATACTGGAAACGGTGGAGCAATCCCAATCTTATCATTCTCGTATTGAACAACCAGGACCTCAACCAGGTTACGTGGGAACAAAGGGTTATGACGGGTGATTCCAAATTCAAAGGCTCCCAGAATATTCCAGATTTCCCCTATGCGAAATATGCCGAGATGCTTGGATTGAAGGGGGTAAGAGTTGATGATCCTGAAAATATAGCCAATGCATGGGACGCTGTTCTGTCAGCTGACCGCCCGGCGGTGCTGGAAGTGGTGGTTGATCCCGATGTGCCTCCGCTTCCTCCGCATATCAGTTTTGATCAGGCCGTAAAATACAGCAAGACACTGCTAAAAGGAGATCCCGATGAAGCAGGTATCATCCGGCAAACATTCAAAGGGGTTCTGGACACGGTAGTTCCGGGCAGGAAATAGTAATGGCTGAGAATCATCGCAACGTGCAGGCCATTGTCATCGAGCATCTTGAAGTATCGGCCTATGAAATTCCTACGGATTCCCCCGAGTCGGATGGAACTTTAACATGGGACAGTACCACGCTTGTGCTGGTAACGGTCAGGGCCGGCGGCAAGAAGGGCATCGGATATACTTATGCAGGCAAACCGGCGGCAGTTCTCATCTCCAGGAAACTCGGAGCAATCGTCACCGGGAGCGATGCTCTGGACATACCGGCCATCCGGGAGGCAATGATTCGCTCCATTAGGAACGAGGGATCCTGTGGAATCGCATATATGGCCGTCTCAGCCGTCGACAACGCACTATGGGACCTCAAAGCCAGGTTATTCGATCTTCCGCTGGCCAGACTGATCGGCATGTGCCTGGAAGGAATGCCGGTTTATGGGAGCGGAGGATTCACCTCGTATTCCCTTGCCAGGATTCAGGATCAGCTTGGAGGATGGGTGGACGAAGGGATTAATCGTGTAAAGATGAAAGTGGGTCGTAATCCCGGCAAAGACCTGGAACGGGTCAAGGCGGCACGTGAGGCCATCGGAGAGGATGCCGAATTGTTCGTCGACGCTAATGGCGCCTACAGTACGAGTCAGGCGCTGGAAGAGGCAGCCGGCTTCGCACAATATGGAGTTACCTGGTTTGAGGAACCGGTTCCTTCGGCAAATCTGGCGGGATTAAATTTCATCAGGCAGAAAAAACCGCCGTCGATGGACATCGCTGCCGGAGAATACGGATATGAGCCGGATTATTTCAGGCATATGCTCGAGTCCGGTGCAGTAGACGTATTACAGGCAGATGCCACCCGCTGTGGAGGAATCACTGGTTTCCTGGAAGCCGGCACTATCTGCCAGAGTTTCCATCTGCCCTTTTCCGCTCATTGTGCACCCTCCATTCATTTACACGCAGCGCCGTCTCTGGCTGCTTTCCGCCATGCAGAATATTTCCACGATCATGTCCGGATTGAGCACTTGCTTTTCGACGGGGTTCAGAAACCGGTAAATGGAGTGATGAAGCCGGATCCCGACCGGCCGGGATTCGGACTGGAACTCAGACAGAAGGATGCGGAGAAATATGAGATATGACCATGAATTGTGTCTTACATTGCCTAAATATCAATCACTTAAAATAGCTTCATAACCATGTCACAAGATGCCGCTGCACTTGATACCCGTTTCAAGACAAAATATTCCAAAGACGTAGACGCAAAATCTCTGGCTGCCGAATTGAGATCTAAAATAGGAGGGGAGGTGCGTTTTGACAGCGGGACGCGTGCGCTGTACGCCACCGATGGTTCCAACTACCGGCAGGTCCCGATCGGCGTCGTCCTTCCGAAAACAGAACAGGACATCATTGAGACAGTCGCATTATGCAGAAAATATCAGGCGCCTGTTCTGTCGCGCGGGGCCGGCACCAGTCTGACAGGTGCGTGTTGCAATGTAGCTGTAGTAATGGACATGACAAAATATTACAACAATATTCTGAACCTGGATCAGAAGAATAAGCTGGTTCGTGTACAGCCCGGGATCGTGCTTGATGAAATGCGTGAAGCCACGGAACAGCAGGCCGGTCTTACTTTCGGTCCTGATCCCGCAACTCATAGCCATTGTGCCATTGGCGGCATGCTCGGCAATAATTCCTGTGGCGTACATTCGGTGATGTCCCAGGTTTACGGATACGGAGCCCGTATGTCCGACAACACCGAATCTCTGACAATTCTGACGTATGACGGCCTCAAAATGAAGGTAGGAGCCACGAGTGAGGAAGAGCTAAAACGCATTATCGGGGCAGGCGGCAGAAAAGGGGAGATCTATCAACAACTAAAGGACTTGCGGGATAAGTATGGCGATCTCATCCGCGAAAAATTCCCCAGGATACCGCGCCGCGTCTCAGGATATGATCTGCCCGCATTGCTGCCCGAGCACGGATTCAATGTAGCCCAGGCTGTCATTGGCTCTGAAGGCACCTGCGTAACTATACTGGAAGCGAACATGCGATTAGTGCCAAATCCCAAAGTTCGCTCCCTGCTGGTGCTGGGATATCCCGATGTGTATACGGCAGGAGCAGCCTGCAGTGAAATCATGGAATATCAGCCGATAGGTCTTGAAGGATTTGACGACCGGCTGATAAACTTCATGAAGAAAAAGGGACTCAATGTAGAGGATATCTCGCTGCTCCCGGATGGCAACGGCTGGCTGCTGGTCGAATTCGGCGGAGAGAATAAAGACGAGTCTGATGATAAGGCCCGGCAACTGATGAAAGACCTTAAAAAAGGAAGGCATACCCCTGATATGAGCCTACTGGATGATCCGGAACAGGAACAAATGCTCTGGAAAATCAGAGAATCGGGGTTAGGAGCCACCGCTTTTGTGCCAGGTGAGCCGGACGGCGCTCCCGGCTGGGAAGACTCCGCCGTACCTCCGGAGAAAGTGGGCGATTACCTGAGGGATCTCAGGAAGCTGTTTGACAAGTATGATTATCATCCTTCGCTGTATGGCCATTTCGGCCAGGGATGCGTCCATTGCCGCGTAGGTTTTGACATGCTTACGAGGGAAGGGTTGCAGAAGTATAAAGATTTTACCGTGGAGGCGTCTCATCTGGTGGTCGGTTATGGCGGCAGCCTCTCGGGCGAACATGGCGACGGGCAGGCACGGGCCGATTTGCTGGAGATTATGTTTGGTGCAGAACTAATGCAGGCTTTCCGGGAATTTAAGGCTATATGGGATCCGGAGTGGAAGATGAATCCCGGCAAAATCGTCGACAGCTACGGTCAACTGACCAACTTGCGCCATGGTCCGGATTATGATCCACCGGAGCCGGAAACTCATTTCAAGTTTATGGAGGATGATAACAAGGGCAGCTTCGCCCGTGCGACATTCCGCTGCGTAGGCATCGGAAACTGCCGGCAGCACGGTGGAGAAACGATGTGCCCCAGTTACATGGTAACCCGCGAAGAAAACGACAGTACGCGGGGCCGTGCTCACATGCTTTTTGAAATGTTACAGGGTGACGTAGTTAAAGACGGCTGGAAAGATGAGGCGGTAAAAAACTCACTCGATCTGTGTCTGGCATGCAAGGGATGTAAAGGCGATTGTCCGGTAAATGTAGATATGGCAACGTATAAGGCCGAATTTCTCTCCCATTATTACAAAGGAAGAATGCGCCCCAGATCCGCCTATGCTTTCGGGTGGATTTACTGGTGGGCGCGCCTTGCCTCTCTCATGCCGGGAGCCGCCAATTTTATTACTCAAACGCCGGGGCTACGCGACCTCGCCAAGTTGCTTGCCGGGGTAGATCCTCGTCGATCAATTCCTCCGTTCGCTACCCGGACATTCAAATCCCGTTTCTCCAGGCGTAAACCTGAGCAGACGACACGGCCTGTCGTTATCCTCTGGCCGGATACCTTTAATAATTATTTTGAACCCGAAATTCTTGCGGCTGGTGCGGAAGTATTGGAAGCGGCAGGTTTTCAGGTTAAAGTGCCGCGACAATCACTTTGTTGCGGGCGGCCTTTGTATGATTTTGGTATGCTTGTAACGGCCAAGAAGATGTTGCGCGAAATCATGAATACTTTGAAGTGGGAGATTCGGAACGAAATCCCCATTGTAGGAATGGAGCCCAGTTGCGTAGCGGTCTTTCGGGATGAACTGACCAATCTGTTTCCAAATGATCAGGATGCCATGCGTCTCAAAAAACAATTCTTCACTCTTCCCGAATTCCTGAAAAAGAAAGCACCGGATTTCGAAGTACCGAAACTCAGTCGAAAGGCGCTGTTACACGGTCATTGTCATCATAAGGCGATCATGAAATTGGAAGCGGAGAAACAGTTGTTCGATAATATGGATCTGGATTATGAATTGCTGGATTCGGGTTGCTGCGGAATGGCCGGCTATTTCGGCTATGAAAAGGGCCGCCATTACGAAGTTTCCGTCAAAGCCGGGGAGAGGGTGCTTTTACCCGCTGTCAGAAAGGCGGCTCCTGATACACTGATCATTACCGATGGTTTTAGTTGCCGCTCCCAAATCAGGCAGGAGACAGGCCGTCGGAGTCTCCATACTTCACAGGTCATCCAGATGGCTCTGCACGAAAGAAGTGTCGAAGACAGCAAAAGAAAGGGCATTCAATGGAAACCCGCAGGCCATCCCGCCACTAACGGCGAACCTGCTGCCGGAAAATGGAATTTCGGTCCGGAATTACGTACTGCAACCCGTGGCTGGCTGGCCGTGACCGCTGCTGCCACCGTAGGTGCCGGAGTCGGCTTTCTGGTTGACGTGATGTCCTCCAAAGCAGGGTAGACATTGAATGAGGAAGGGAGGGTGGGGGACCCTCTTTTATCTTGTCTTCAACCGGCAAATTCACCGCGAAATGAACAAAAAAACTAATCTATGAAAAAGAGGCTGCTATGGGAAATCAAATGAAAAGTGCGCCCGGAGCCCCCGGTGCTTCCGCATTATGGACCTCCAGCGCAAAAACAGGCGTTGGCAAAGCTTTAAATCCTGCTTCAAATGTTAGTTTTACGCTCGGCCGGGGTATCCTCAATGAGATTTATTATCCGCGGGAAGACATTGCCTGCACACGTGATATGGAATTTCTGATCACAGATGGAAAGGACTTCTTTTCAGAAGAAAAGAATCATACACGGCAGGAAATCAGCATGCTGAAGAACGGAGTACCCGGCTTCAGAATCGTCAACACGTGCCGGAATGACAAATACCGGATTGAAAAGGAGGTTATAACCGATACATTGCGGGACACAGTTCTGCAGAGAATAAAATTCCAGCCGCTGGACGGGGAAAGGAACCATTATCATCTGTATGCCTTGTTGTCTCCTCATCTGGGAAATCAGGGAGCGGATAATACTGGCTGGGTGGATGATTACAAAGGAATACCCATGCTGTATGCCCGACGGGGAGATCTGAGCCTGGCTATGGCATGCTCCGTTCCCTGGAAGAAGCGATCCGCAGGATTTGTCGGGGTTTCTGATGGCTGGCAGGATCTGATGCAGCACAAGGCGATGACCTGGGAATATGCCCGTGCGGAAAAAGGAAATGTAGCACTTGCGGCAGAGATTGATCTGGAACAGGCCCCGGATTCTTTTACAGTTGCGATCGGCTTCGGCGGGAATGCTGAAGAAGCAGGGCAGAAGGCCGTTGCCAGTATTATCGAAGGATTCGATTACGCCCGGATGAAATATGTCGACGAATGGAGCGACTGGCTGGGTTCATTGTCGCTTCCGAAATTCCCGGAAGAGACCACAAACCGCCTGCTTCTTGCAAGCGCCTCGGTATTGCGAATAAACGAGTCGAAGCGTTTCCCGGGAGGCATCATTGCCAGCAAATCTATCCCATGGGGATTTACAAAAGGGGATAACGATACCGGAGGATACCACCTGGTATGGCCGAGAGATTTAGCAGAAGGATCAGGCGGCTTGTTAGCCCTGCAATCCCGGGAAGACACCCTGAGAGTGCTGAACTACCTGATGGCTACCCAGGAATCTGACGGACACTGGTCGCAGAATATCTGGCTTGAGGGCATCCCTCATATGAAAGGTATTCAACTGGACGAAACGGCTCTGCCCATTCTGCTCATGGATCTGTGCCGGGAACAGAACGTTCTGAGAACGGACGAGTCCCGTCAACACTGGAAAACCGTGAGGAAGGCTGCTTCTTATCTTGTTCAGAACGGTCCATCTACCAAGCAGGATCGCTGGGAAGAAGTTTCGGGACTGACTCCCTTTACGCTGGCTACAGAGATAGCTGCTCTGCTGGCGGCCGCTGATTTTGCCGAAGAAAGTAATGAATCGGATTTGGCGGAATACCTTCGGCAAACTGCGGATATATGGAATGCAAACATCGAACACTGGACTTATGTGAAGGACACACCTCTGGCAAAGAGGGTGGGTGTAGAAGGATATTATATCCGGGTAAACACAGGGTTTGGACCTGCCCGGGACCTGGGGGACCAAACCATCAAAATCACCAACCGGGCTGGAGATAAAGGGGAGATGCCTCTCACTGAACTGGTAAGTGTTGACGCCCTGGCTCTGGTAAGATTCGGGCTGCGGGCCCCGGATGATCCCCGCATCCTGAATACCATCAAAGCGATTGATGCGCGGTTAAGAGTGGATACCCCGGCAGGACCCTGCTGGCACCGTTACTCCAACGACGGCTATGGTGAACATGAAGACGGATCACCTTTCGACGGCACCGGCATTGGTCGCGCATGGCCGTTGCTTACCGGCGAACGCGGCCATTATGAAGTAGCGGCCGGACACATAGATCAGGCAAACGAGCTGAAGAAAGCGATGGAGTCTTTTGCGCACCACAACTTCTTCCCTGAGCAAATCTGGGATACGGATGACATCCCTGACCGGGACCTGTTTCTGGGCAAACCGAACGGATCGGCCCTGCCTTTGTCATGGCCTCACTCCGAATACATAAAACTGTGCAAGTCCATTGAGCAAGAGCACGTTTTTGATATGCCGAAGTATACGACCGACCGTTATATCAAAAACAAGAATGAACCCGAATGGATCGTATGGCGATTCGAATATCCCTGCGATGAATTACCTAAGGGCAAAATCCTGCGGATCGAGACAAAGTCGCCGGCACAGATACATTGGTCTGCCGATTCCTGGAAAACACAAAAAGATGTCCGAACCCATGATACCGGAATAGGCATTCATGTCGCAGATCTGCCCACCGCCAACGTAAAGGAAGGAAAAATTGTATTCACCTTTTATTGGCCTGAATCAGACAGATGGGAGAACAAAGATTTTGAAGTTAAGATAGCACCTTAAAGATATCATCTTAATGGCTTGCAATAAGTTATCATAATTATGAGAGACAAATTCTTTTTGGATAAAGTAGTAGTCGTAACAGGTGCTTCCGCCGGCCTGGGGAGAGCGATTGCCCGGGAATTTGCACGGCACGGAGCCCGGATAGGCCTGCTGGCCAGAGGATTGGATGGCCTGAACGGCGCCCGCCTCGATGTGGAAGCCCTGGGCGGGAAAGCTCTCACCATCCCTATAGATGTGAGTGACGCATCACAGGTAGAGTCGGCGGCCCGGCAAATTGAAGAGACGTTGGGACCCATCGACGTATGGATCAATAATGCCATGACCAGCGTATTTTCTCCTTTTAAAGAGATCAAACCGGAGGAGTTTAAGAGAGTAACGGAGGTAACCTATCTGGGACAGGTTTACGGCACTATGGCTGCTTTGCGGAGAATGATCCCCCGCGACAAAGGGGCCATTGTCCTGGCAGGATCTGCACTGGCCTACCGGGGGATCCCGTTGCAAACAGCATATTGCGGCGCCAAGCACGGCATACACGGTTTCTTCGAATCCCTGCGGTCGGAATTGATTCATGATGGAAGTAACATCCGGCTGAGCATGGTTCAGCTGCCCGCTATGAATACGACTCAGTTCGGTTTTGTGAAGAGTCGTCTGCCGAGGAAACCCAGACCAATGGGCACCATTTATGAACCTGAAGTCGCTGCAAAGGCCATTCTCGAAGCAGCAAAATCAGGGGAAAGGGAGGTGTTTGTGGGCTATTCAACAGCAAAAACCATCCTCGGTAATAAAATGATTCCGGGATGGCTTGACGGATATCTTGCCAAAACCGGCTATGATGGACAGCAAACGGATGAGCCGGAGGATCCCGATCGAAAAAATAACTTGTGGAAGCCTGTTCCGGGAGATCATGGAACGCATGGAGATTTTGACGCCTTGGCCTGGGACTTCAGTCCCCAATTATGGGCCGCTACACACGGCTGGCTTGCCTGGGGAACTGTGGCTTTGTTGGGTGCCGGAATAGGATTGCTTTTTGGAAAGGTATTTTCTAATGTTTCACGTTGACAGTCAGTTGATTTGGCTGTAACACGACCCACGATTAACCATTAACAAGCCGATAATTACTTCCATGAAAGACGTAAAATTCCCCGAAAGCCATCAGCAGGTCATGCCGTATCTGATTCTGAATAATGCGACCGCATTTCTGGACTTTACCCGAAAAGTCTTCGACGCGGAAGAAACATACAGGCAGATGCGGGATGAGCAGACCATCAGGCATGCGGAAATACGGATCGGTGAGAGCATCATCATGTTTGCCGACAGCACTGATCAATATCCGGCCTACACGACGGGCATGTTCATTTATGTAGACGATGCCGATCAGGTTTACGAAAAAGCGCTCGCCGAAGGTGCCGTCGGCCTGGGTGAACCTGCCGATCAGCCGTACGGACGAAGCGGCGGCATAAATGATCCCTGCGGCAATACATGGTGGATTACATCGGAACTGTAGCAGGAACGGTCTTTGTCGGCAGGATATTACCACTTGTCGCATAATTTATATTATGTAAAGTTGATTTTTTTGAGGGAATTGGCAAATCGGGATTTCAGACTTCAGCGGTAATATCCTTTTAACATTTGTTCCCTTCTTCCGTCACAGCCTCTTCTAATGATTTCGCCCTTGCAGGGGCGCTGGTTTCCGTAGGTACCGTTACGGTTGAGCCGTCCGAATTGTACGGGCCTTCTTTATTAGCCCCGGAGGATCTATGTTCCGCGCCTCTCTTATCTTGACAATAACCGGAGGGCCTCCTATACTTATCCATCAATGTCCGGATGGGGAATCATCATCTTTTTGGAGGAATTGTCATGTATCATTTTATTTTACTGTTGCACATTTTGGGCGCTGTTGGCATGGGGTTTTACTTACTGTTGCCCTTCCTGTTCATCCCCCTGAATTCTTTAAATGGAGAGGCGCAGGCCGGCTATATTTATAGCTTAAAAACAATGGGAAGAGCCGCCATGTATCTGTTAATCGCTCAGTTGCTTACGGGAGGCTACCTGCTTTCCGGAGGAAATTTCTCTTTGTGGTGGATCATCGTCGTGCTGATATTTTTTTTCGCCCTGGGGCCTCTCACGGGAATCACGGGAAGGCAGATGAAAAAAGCTCTGGAGCAGCATGAGGAAGGCAAAAGTATGGATGTTCAGGTTGCCAAAATGAAAACACTCTCCATAATGGCATCCGTTGATCTGCTCATCGTCCTCATTTTGATGGTATATCCACAATAAAGGTTTACGTCTCTTCAGGAAGCGGGCAGAAGCCTACTTCGTCGTAATCCCTCTCAGCGAATCAAGGCGGATCTGCTCGCGCTTGCGTTTTATCCGGTATTGTTTGCGGAGCCACTTCCGCCACTCGGCACTCTGCCGCCGGTGCTCGGCAAATGTCTTCGAAAAAACATGGACACCCTGCGGGGTCGCTACCATAAACATGTAATCATTATTATTTGGATACAGGACGGCCTGAATAGAATTCAGCGACGGATTGGTGATCGGCCCGGGAGGCAGCCCCCGGTGCAGGTAGGTGTTATAGGGACTTTTCGTACGGTAATCATCAAACAACAGGCGCCGCCGTTTCCCGATGGCATAGTCGATAGTGGGATCCGCCTGAAGTTTCCAGCCTCTTTTCAGCCGGTTCCAGTAAAGTCCTGCAATGATTGGCTTTTCCTCTTCACTACCCGCTTCCCATTCAACGATAGAGGCCAGCGTGATGATCTGGTCTACACTCTTATCCAGCTGCTTATAGCGCTCCTGGTACGGTTGCACCACCTTTTGGTCGAATACATGTAATATCCTGGAGATAAACTGCTGCGGCGTTGCCGTCCAGTAAAACTGGTAAGTATCCGGCAGCATCCTGCCAATAAGATCAACGGGACTCACCCCCATCTTCGATAACAATGTGGTATCGTGCATGGCCTGCCAAAGCTGACTTCCACTGAACCGGAACCGGGATGATACCTGGTGCGCAAATCCTTCTTCCGTCTGTCCCGGGAGGATCGTCACCCGCACGGGTGTCTGGATGCCGAGAGCCAGCCTTCTGAGAAAGGGAGCATACCCCTGATACCTGCCGAAATCGTACTGCCCCGGTTGAAAATGAGACCAGCCAAGCATCCTTGCCACCCAGTGAAACTGCTTTCGGGAGTATTTTACTCCCTCACGACGGAGGATGCGGTCGAGTCCACCCAATCCCGTTTCCCGCGGAATCCGGATTACCTGAGTTTTCTCAAAAGAAATCGCCCTGGGATTATGAATGCGTTCGTATCTTGAAATAAAGACCGGGCAAAAGCCCAGCAGGAATGCTGCTACCCCGATAATGATTTGTTTCCCGCTCAAAAAAAGTTGCACAACGGTGATATTATGTATTATCCGGCCGGACCTTTCCTCTGCCTCCATCATTCCGAAACAACACACGAAAGCCTTTCATCCAACGACGAAAGGCTTCCTATGCATTATCCTGCCGTAAGCGTTGGTCAGCGGCGTTGCATCCGGCTGATCAGTCGTAGAAATTCAATGTAGAGCCAGATCAGGGTGACCATCAGCCCGAAGGCCCCGTACCACTCCATGTATTTCGGGACGCCGCTTTCCGATGCTCTTTCGATGAAGTCGAAATCCATCACCAGGTTAAGGGCGGCTACACCGACTACTACCAGGTTAAAGAGGATGCCGAACATCCCCCCTCCTCCCCAGATAATGGAGACCCCGGCGCCAAAGAAACTCATGATCCAGCCAATGAAATACGCCAGTGCAATACCACCGGTTGCTGCAACAACCCCCAGCCTGAATCTTTCGGTGACTTTTATGAGCCCGCTGCGGTAAGCCAGCAGCATGGCTCCTGCCGTACCAAAAGTGAGTAACACCGCCTGTTGAACAATACCGGGATATCGGGCCTCAAATATAGAAGAAATAGCCCCGAGAAAAAGCCCTTCAAGCAGGGCATAAACAGGTGCGGAATAGCGGGCATATTCTTTTTTGAAAATGGTAACCATGGCGGCAATAAAACCGCCGATCCCCCCTAACATGGCCCATCCACCGACAGTGGCAGGATTGCCCGCCCACGTAAAGGTAGCTCCGGTTATCAGGATTAGTAAGAGCAGTCCCGTTTTGTTGGCCGTGCCGCTGACAGTCATGACCTGGTCCCCATAGGCGGATCCTGCATAATCTCTGAAGCGACTGCTTTGCAGTACCGGGTTTGCCGTTCTGAACATAAGTGAGTGAGTTTTTGTTATAACGAAATCTGTTCCAAAACTTATTCTAAAACGTGTTGCCAATTCCCATAGTATAAAGAAACTATACCACTATTGTTTCGGCAATCCGGCCCAAACCTGAAGGATGTTTAACTGATTCATGATTATCCACCTGTCACTTTGCCGAGGAATTGAAGCCTTCAACATACTAAAACATTCCTATTCCGTTGGGCATTTAATGGCCGATTACCTAACTTTGGCCGGAATTAATCATGATGATATAATGAGATGAACCAAGGAGATTATTCATGCATAAAGTGGTATTGCTACGGCACGGAGAAAGTCAGTGGAACAAAGAAAACCGGTTCACAGGATGGACCGACGTCGATTTGAGTGAAAAAGGCAGACAGGAAGCTGTTGAAGCAGGAAAATTGCTTAAAAGGGAAGGCTATCAGTTCGATATTGCATACACGTCTGTTCTGAAGCGTGCCATACGGACCCTCTGGATCGCGCTCGACGAAATGGATCTTATGTGGCTGCCTGTCATCCGGAACTGGCGGCTCAACGAGCGTCATTACGGAGCCCTGCAGGGATTGAATAAAGCGGACACCGCCGCAAAATATGGGGATGATCAGGTCCATATCTGGCGCCGCAGTTATGACATCCAGCCTCCGGCGCTTGAGAAAACCGACGAGCGTTTCCCGGGTAACGACCCCAGGTACAAGCATCTGAGCAGCGACGAGTTGCCTCTGACCGAATGCCTGAAGGATACGGTCGCCCGGTTTGTCCCCTATTGGGAAAATACGATTGCACCTTCGGTCCGGGACGGAAACAAGGTACTTATCACGGCTCATGGTAATAGCATCCGTGCGCTGGTCAAGTATCTCGATAATGTTTCGGATGACGAGATCGCGGGATTGAATATTCCAACCGGGGTTCCTCTTGTTTATGAGCTTGATGACGATCTGAAGGCAATCAGGCATTATTACCTGGGCGATCAGGAGGCCGTTGCCGCAAAGGCCCGGGCAGTAGCCAACCAGGGGAAAGCCAACGGGTAACCGGCAGGAATAAGGAGATAACTTTCCCCCGATGAAAGGTGAACACCTGTAGGCCGGAGAGTTCTCCGACAGCACAGGTGAATTTATCATGCATAATCAGTCCGGGGTCATACGACGACTCATCAGCGGGAGCCTGCAATTATCTGCGGGGGGCAGATAACCCTTGGATAGGGATGGCAAACCTGCAATTTGCCAGTAGCCGATGGTCGGCTGCACCTCTGATAAAGAATGTTGGATTCGTTTCGTGATCGTACTCCTACTTCGAGAGCGAGTATGATCACTGGCGGCTTATACCCCTGATAGTTCCACCCGGTGTTCATGGATATGCAGTGCAACCCCCTTTTCTTCCAGGCGGTCGATGAAATCATCCAGCGGTACCGCCTGCTCGGGAGGCTTTATTCCTCCCGGACCCTTCAGTTTCTTATCGATCATCATCTCGGCAATAATCCCGGTGGTCAAGGTAACGCATGACATCAATGCACTTACGTTCCGTTTCTCATCATAATGATGCAGAATTTCGTATTCACGCTGAAGGGATTCTCCGTTTCTGATCCCTTCGACCACAACCCGCATCAGTACGAAATCTTTCTGTCCCGAAGGCAGGTATTTTTTAATCTGGCGGGTAAGAAGCTGCCGATAGGTCAGGCTGCTGCGAATATCGATGATCCGGTCCGAATCAAACCCAAGTGCCCGTAATGCTTCAATAATATTTTTATGGCCCGGGTATCGTATGGCTTTAAAGCCCAGTTCATTGACCCGGCCTTTTAGGTGCCGGGCCAGCATGGCGATTCCGCCGCTGGTATAGAAGGTTTCCATCTCTCCCTGTTCCGGCCACGAAGTAAAAGTTACTTTTTCATATCCGTTGAGCGCCTCCGTAGTCGTAAGTTTACCCTTTTTGATAATAACAGCCGGATCCAGGTATTCTTTGACCAGACCATATGGAGAAGAACTCAACTGGAAGTTAAAAGGAGGAACAGGCTTCAGAGGAAGACTCGAAGCCATAATCTGGATCGAATCCACTTTTTCGAATGATTCAAAACCGTGCATCGCCAGGATATTTGTCAGGCCGGGGGCCATTCCGCAATTGGGAATGATCCAGCGGTCGTGCCGCTTATTGCTGTTGTTCAGCGCCATTTGCTTTTCCAGTATTTCCTCGCTCCCTCCAAAATCGATATAATGAATCCCGGTTCTCAAAGCGAGCCGGCTCATTTGTACGTTCTGATGCTGTGGAAGTGCCGAAATAAGTACGTCAAAACCCTTGATCAACGTGGCAATGGCATGTTCACGGTTGATATTTACGCGATATGTACGCAGTCTGCCGTTTGTACAATGATTGGAAAGTTCGTCAAGTGCCGGGCCGCTCTCATCAATGACGATAAGCGCGCGAAGCCTGGGGTTTGTACATAAAACACTCGCAAGAGCGGTTCCTACCGTTCCGGCACCGAGAATCGCAATCTTCATGAAAAACGTTATTTATTAAGGAATCTGAAATTGTATACGCGCAAATATAACCTTATTAACACTTAATTATGGAAGATTGTTACCATCTGTCGTCCATTTAAAGAGCGAGGAATTAATACGGGTGAAATCAAAGTAAAATAAAGACTTGAATTCCACGTTAACAAAAGTACAAGGATGAGGGAAAAAAAATAAAAAAATTTCAGGATGCGATATTTTCCCTTATCTTTAAGACTCTGTCGATTAACCTGGGGATGACACGGTCTCGACGGGGCGAGTAAAATCACAGGTTGCATGCCGAGGTTCCGCCGAATGGTCCTCGTATCACATAGTGATCCCTTTGGGGAAAACAACATTTGGCTGCTTAAATGCAAACGCAAATAATAACTCTTATAGTCTGGCTGCCTAACAGCGCCTGACCGTTCCCTGAGCCGCTTGTCTGTCGGTGACTTCGGGAGCGACACTTTCAGACAGAATAGCGTGATCAGGCGGCTGATCTGTTCACGCGAAATACTCTTCAGCCTGGCCTGAGGGCGCGTGTCTGCCGGCAACCTCTCAGGTGAGATTTAAAGGCAGGTTAAGCATGTAGACGCCCGGCGATTTGCCACTCCGGACCCGGGTTCGACTCCCGGCATCTCCACCATAAATGCGAAATTTCGCATCTCTCACCTACTAAAAACCCGCAAGGTTGCCGAAATCCTGCGGGTTGTGGGGTATTTCCTAATCTCTAACCGTCGATCTTTGTTCGTATATCCTTTTCCCCCGGAGGAAGGCTTGCGCAGCGGCGAGGATAGTACCCATTCAGCTTTCCAAAAGTTCCAAACTTTTGGAAAGCTGAATGCTCAGGATTATAATAGCTGCGGTCTTTCTCTCAGTGGGCGCCCGTATTGCGGGTGATCATCTGTCTGACGGTACGCCACATAATGGCCAGATCGAGTTTCATAGAAGCATTCTCGATATAGTGAAGGTCTCTTTTGAGCCGATAGTACATATGAAGGGGATCCAGATTCCCCCCACGATAACCGGTTATCTGGGCCCAGCCGGTCAGTCCCGGACGGGTATTACAATAACGCAGGGAAAAACCCGGGATAATACGCTGCCAATACCGGCATTCCTCCACAGGAAGCGGGCGCGGACCTACCAGACTCATCTCTCCTCTGAGTACGTTGATCAACTGCGGCAATTCGTCCAGGTTGGTTTTCCGGAGAAACCGACCAAACGTAAAAATACGACTGTCTCCCTTATGAGTTACGTCCGGACAACCGGCTTCGGGATGAGTTTCGGCAACATACATCGTCCGAAACTTGAAGCATAAAAACACCTTACCGTCCTCTCCCGTCCGGGGCTGGACAAAGAGAACGCGTCCTTTGGTTGATAGCCTGATACCCAGGTAAATAAACGGAAAAACAAGACCCAGAAAGAAGAGACCTATCCCCGACCCGACAATATCCACCAGGCGCTTCATCCGATAGCCGGCGTCGTTGCTGACGGTCAGCGTGACCGGCGGATGAGTTGCTACGTGAGTAAAATATATACCATCATCGGTTTCAGCCGGCACGGCAACCGGTTGAAAAGAAGGCTTCTCCAGCGCTACGCCGGTTACCTGCATTTTTCTATGATTGATTATGGGATAATAATTGTTAGCACGAGCCTGCATTGCAGCACGAAACTCCATATTTGCCTCAAGGTTGCTTTAACCCACAAGACAATAATAAGTGTATCGACCAATATTTACAAATTTTAAAGGGAAGGAAAATAAAAAAAATCGTATGAAAGCGGTTTTATGCCTTTTCAGGATAAAAAATCTGTTGATTAACCGACAAAACACCAATAATCCAGGGTCATTTTTCCATAAATCACTAAAACGTTTTGTTAAAAAGGATCGATCCCCTGTAGCTCCCTGGTTCCCCGGATAACATCCCCTGCTGCAAGCAGGATATATGCTCCGGACATATCGATTTCTCATCAGCTATATGAAAATACGGCATCTACCTCTCTCATTATCCTTCTAACGTCAAAATATATTATAATATAAATAACTACTTACAACTTCATTATCCGCATATAATACTTGTTATTTCATAAGGAAACCTATGTGCAACCTGAGGAAATCAAGCAGAGAATCTACGGTTTATTTCATATTCGTCCGCTATATTTCCCGCAAAAATCATAAAAAGCAATTTGTCGTGAAGCGGATTGTTCCGGAAAAACGGGATGATGACATGATATCCTGTCATCTTTTTTAAGGGTCCGGAAACTGTTATTCCACTATAAACTTTCCGGCATCGGAGGCTTTAGATTGTCTCCTGTTTGCCCTCTCAATTCTTCCTGCCACAAACGCTCGTCGCCTGAAAAACGATTCTGCCGGATCAATAAAACATATACACAGGTATGTCTTAAATGTAGAGGGACATATCCTATACCCTCATCTGCTGAATATTATTGAGCCGGTTGCCGGGCAACGAAATCCGGAAAAAATAAACCGTTTCCCGTGAGGCGTATTGAGCTTTCGCCTGGGTGAGGAGGTACCGGCAGACGAATCATTGGCCACCGGAAAGCCCGTGCCAGCCGAAAAGACGGAGGGTTTTTCGGTTATTGAAACGGCGGACATCTCTCCCTCTGAGGCCATAAGCTTTGGAGCCGTGATCGGAATGATCCCGCTCCCATGAGAAGCAGTATCCGGGATTATGGTTATAAAAGACCTCCGGCAAATGGATATATAAATAAAGAGACCAGTTGTTACTTCCTTCAGCCCGATCTGGGCTGCGGCAACAACCAGTCTCCCATTAACCCATGATTACTAACCCCAAACAACTAAGCATGGCATCATCCAAGATATCTCCACATGAAATTATATGATATCATTAAATGACGTGTATAAAAGTATGATGGTTTATCTTCCCGTAAATTTAAAATTCTCTTATATATCTTTTTTATAATGGAGTCCACAGAAAGGAAGAGAGGCTCCGGACGTGGTTTTTACGGAAAATAGATTATCCCCATCTGGTTAATATCAAGGTTCTTCTACCTTGAACTACGTGGTTCACTGTACGACAAAAGGCCACGTATCACAACAGGTTGTCAGGTTTCGGTATCCCCCCTGCCGGCTTATTTTGGAACCACTTCGAAATAGCCGCTGCTTTCCTTTCCAATCGTAAGTCTGTACTTGCCCTTCTTCAAGCGCCGGGGGACGGTGTACTCGTAGGATCCCGTGTTGCGGATATGATACTTGCGATCTGCAATACTTACAGAGGCGCCCTGGGATTCAAGGGATGAATCGATCAAGAACAGGGCAAGTGTGGAATCGCCGCCTCTCCATCGGAACCGATAGGTCTTTCCTTTGACGAGCTTCTCCCCTCCTTTTGGAAAAAGAATCTGCAGAGAAGTCGAATCCGCGGAGTTTGCTTCTTTTTGTTTCTTTTTACCGGACCGGGAACTACAGCTTGTTGTGAAAATCACGAAGAGAAACAGGAGTAAGAATCCTGTCAATTTCTTTTTCATGAGAATGTGGTTTAAAAATTTCACGTCTCTTTTTTCTTCATTGGTTTATGCTTGAGTACCTTTGCTTCGATATAAAAGATGATCTCTTCCGCAATATTCTTGATTTGATCCCCTGCGCGTTCGAGTTTCCGGATCATGGAAATCAGGTTAAGGCACTGAAACATGGAATCCGGATATGTTTTTATCAAGTCCGAAATGATGGTATTGGCCTCTCCGTTGATCTGATTCAACGTTTCGTCGCGCTTGAAAATGGTACGCGCCAGAGGTGAATCTTCATTTTCAAAGGCTGTGCCGGCATCGGAAAGCATCTTTTTCACCGCATCAAACATAATCAATACCTGGCTTCCCTCAAGCAGCTCTCTGGCGTATGGCTTCTCCTGATCGATGACAAGCCGGGCAATACCGTCGGCGATATCCCCAAGACGCTCCAGATTTGTGTTGATCTTCAGGACCGCCAGCACAAAGCGGAGATCTATAGCCATCGGATTGTAAAGAGCCAGAATGTCCTCGCAATCCCGATCAATTTTCAGTTCGTAAGCATTGACACGCTTTTCCTTTGCCACCACTTCGTGTGCCAGATCGGGATCGAACCTGGTGAGCGACTGTTCCGAATTGATCATTTGAGTAGAGACCATTCCGAGCATTTCGAGAATGTCGTTTGATAACTGGCGGATTTCTGTCTGTAATTGTGTCATAACGCATCACTCCAATTCGAGTATTAACTGAATCGTCCTGTTATGTAACTCTGGGTCCTGGCATCTTTCGGATTCGTGAAAACTTCTTTGGTAGGGCCGTACTCGGCAAGGGTCCCAAGATAGAAAAAGGCCGTTAAGTCGCTGACCCGTGCGGCCTGTTGCATGTTATGTGTAACGATCACGATGGTGTACTGTTTTTTGAGTTCCACGATCAGATCCTCTATTCTTCCTGAAGAAATCGGATCGAGTGCTGAAGTCGGCTCGTCCAGCAGCAATACTTCGGGCCGCATGGCGATGGTCCGGGCAATACAAAGGCGCTGCTGTTGTCCGCCGGAAAGAAAAGTTCCCTTTTTGTAGAGCATGTCTTTTACTTCCTCCCACAAACCTGCACTTCTGAGTGCCTCATGCGCTATTTCGTCGCGTTCCTGCCGGGAGAGGGAGATATTATTCAACTTGTATCCGGCGAGAACGTTATCGTAAATACTCATTGTGGGAAACGGATTCGGCTTCTGGAACACCATTCCTACCCTACGACGAAGTATAATGGTTGGAATCGAATAAATTTCCCGGCCATCCAGCTTTATCGAACCTTCTGTCCGTGCTCCTGCGATCAAATCATGAATGCGGTTCAGACAGCGGATAAAGGTGGACTTTCCACATCCCGATGGTCCCATCACCGCAATGATGTGGTTCCGTGGAAATGACATCGAAATGCTTCTGAGAACCTGGTTATCACCGTACCAGGCCTTCAGATCTTTCGTGACTAAAACCGGACTTTCCATCTCCGAGTTGCCCATCTGCTTATCAGATTTAATAATAAAACGATTACGATCAATACCAGTGAGGCCCCCCATGCCAGACGGTGCCAGTTTTGATAAGGACTGGTTGCATAATTATAGATCAACAGGGGCAGGCTGTTCATTGGTTCGAAAATATCCCAGTTCATATAAGGATTTCCAAATGCGGTGAACAGCAACGGCGCGGTCTCCCCGGCCACCCGTGCCACAGCGAGCATCACCCCGTTTATAATTCCGCTGAATCCGGAGGGAATTATTATTTTGAAGATTACCCGGTAATAAGGAGCCCCCAGGGCGAGAGCCGCCTCTTTGAGCGTGCCGGGGATCAGCAACAGGGTTTCTTCGGTTGTGCGGACTACCAGGGGCAGCATCATTACGGCAAGAGCGAAGCTCCCGGAAAAGGCGCTGAACCCTCCCGTGGTGATCACCAGTACCAGGTAGGCCAGAATGCCCATCACGATGGAGGGCGTACCGTTTAAAATCTCAATACTTAACCGGGCGGCTTTAGACAGGCGGCTGTCCGGCTTTTCAGACAGATAAACTCCTGCCATGATGCCGACGGGGATAGCCATGACGGAGGCAACCAGTACAATCAGGATGGTGCCGATCAGGGCATTGGCAATGCCGCCTCCCGGCTCTCCGACCGGTTTCGGCATACTGATGAAAAAGCTCCAGTCGATGGCGCTGATCCCCTGCCGAAGGACGTAGATAAGAATAAGGATCAGCGGCAGGGCAGAAATTATCGCGAAAAAGCCGACAAGGCTCGTAAAGAAACGATTTTTGAATTTACGGAAGATGAGGGTAGTCTCGTTCATCAGACGGAGGGTGAAAATTTGCTGACAACGAACCTTCCGGCTGCATTGATGATCAGCGTTACGAAAAACAGCAACAAGCCGATCTCAACCAGAGACGCCAGGTGTAGAGTGCCCGCCGCCTCGGTGAATTCATTCGCGATAAGGCTGGCCATCGTATTGCCTGTGCTGAAAAGGCCGTCGGGGATGGCATTGGTATTACCGATGATCATCGTTACAGCCATCGTTTCCCCCAGAGCTCTCCCCAGAGATAAAAGAATACCGGTGAAAATCCCCGAAAAACTCTTCGGCAGAATCACGTGGCGTATTACCTCGTAGCGGGTGGCTCCTAAAGCGTAAGCAGCCTCTTTCAGGTTATCGGGAGTGAGGGTGATTACTTCTCTGCCGATTGATGCGGAATAAGGAATAATCATGATCGCCAGAATGAGGGAAGCAGCGAGGATCCCCACCCCCAGAGGCGGCTCATTGAGTGCAAGGGCGACCTGCCGGACCACCGGTACCAGCACCATCAGTCCCCAGAAACCATAAATGACCGAAGGTACCCCGGCCAGCAATTCCACCATGTTGCGCAAAACGCCTCCCCACCGGCTTTCGCGCGCATATTCTCCCAGAAAAATGCTGATCGACAGCGAGAACGGAAGGGAAATCACCAGAGCGACGAAAGAGGTCAACAGGGTTCCGACCAGGAACGGAAGTGCGCCAAACCGGTGCCCGACAGGATCCCAGGTTTTGCCGATGATGAAAGAAAATCCAAATGTCTTGATGGATGGCCACGAGTGAATCGCCAAAATTAGGAATAACAGGATAATAACAGCCAATACCGCCAGAACAGACAGGGTGATGCAGCTCTGGAAAAAACGCTCACGAATAACCGGATAGGAAGCATTTTTGAGGCGCTGCGAGGGCAGCCCTTTGCCTAAGAGGGTTGTTTCTGCCACACCGTTTGCAGGTTGATCCTTCTTTGCACTGCCGCCTCCGGACAGCACCGTGTTAATAGTTTCATCAGAGGATTCCGCTTTTCCCTGATTTTTATCCACTTACTTTTATATTGATTATATGAAGATTCTGTAAAACGGTTATTGGACAACGGCTTTATTTCCGAATAATGGCATCCTCTGAGAGCGCTAATGAATATAACGATTGACTGCCTTTAAAAAAATCGGCCGCCGGCAACGAACCATTAACTGCTTTCATCTGTCCAAAACGGGCTTTCCATTGTAGACGATGGATTCCAGGTTGTCTTCGGCCACTTTCAGTGCGGCATCGGGAAGGGGGACATAATATAACGGCTCCGTATATTTCTGCCCTTTATGAATCATCCACCAGATGAGATCAACTACAGCTTTCGCCTTCTCCATCGAATTCACATTTAATTTCATATCCCTGGACAACAAAATGTAGGTGAAGCTGCTGATCGGGTATCCCTGCGCGGCATCTGTATTGGTAATCGAAACCCGTGCGTCAGCCGGGATCGGGGTATTGGCGGCGAGGCGCACCGACTCCAGCGACGGAGAGATATAGTTGCCGCTCTTGTTTTGCAGCAGGGCAACCGGCATCTTGTTTTGCAGTGAATAGATCAGTTCAACATAACCTATGGATCCGGGGGTTTGTTCTATAAACCCTGCCACACCGGGATTTCCCTTACCCCCCAGCCCCACCGGCCAGTTAAGCGATTTGCCCCTCCCCACTTCACGTTTCCAGACCGGGTTTACCCTGGCAAGATAATCGGAAAAGACGTAGGTGGTTCCGCTTCCGTCCGAACGGTGGATTACCGTTATTTTCAGATCCGGAAACGTCACTCCGGGATTGGCGGCCCGGATTCTGCTGTCGTTCCATCGGGTGATTTTCCCCAGATACATTCCCGAAAGAATCTGTGGAGTAAGTCTAAGGGAAGGCTTGCCGGGCAAGTTATAGGTGATGGCCACCGCCCCCAGGCAGATCGGGATATGAACGATGGGTGCGGGAGCCTGCCTGAGTTCCGCGTCACTCATCGGGGCATCGGTGGCACCGAAATCAACGGATCCGTACTCCAGTTGCCGGATACCTCCGCCCGATCCGATAGCCTGATAGTTGACCTGTATCCCGGTTTGTTTGTTGTATTCATAAAACATTTTGGAATACAATGGGTATGGGAATGTGGCTCCGGCTCCCTGAATCTGGCGGGTCATCCGGTTGCGGCAGGCGATCACAATCAGTCCCATCAACAAAACAGGAACTATTCTGGAGACGACCCATCGTATTTTTTTATCCCTGGAGGATTCCGGCTTCATAAAGTGGAAAGGCTTGCCAGCGTAAAAGGTTTTTCAGAAAGTATAGGAAAGCGTAACACGTCCGACGACATCGGCATCAAGAGCATTGGCCCCGCGTTTGGCTGAGTAGGTGTTGATCCACACATTCGGCATGAAATGAATATCCGCCGCCACCAGATAATCGAGACCAAAAAGGATAAACTGCTCATTATAGGCCGTGGAAAAGTCGGAGTCATAGAAATCATATCTCGCAAATCCCTTCAGTCTGTCCCCGGCCAGCCTGCCGTGAGTAAAAACCGATATCCCTGTCGGATTGGAATCTAAGCCGGGGAAGATCTCGTTATTCCGCCACTGTTTTATAAAAGACAGACCCAGGGTGATGTCCGGCGTCTGGTAACCTGCAAATCCTTTCAGGGTTGTCCGGGATCTGTCGGTTCCATTATCATCTCCCCCCTCGTAATCGGCGTAGATCTCCAGAAGATATTTGTTATCCAGCTTTGCGTGCACCTCTGCATATACTTTTTTATAGGCATCGCTCTCCTTCCGGGAGTCGTTTCCATTTCCTACCATGAGCATGTAGCCTATTGTTTTGTCGTCGGAAAAGCTGCCTGTAAGGGCAACGCCGAGGTCATTTGATGTACCGAACTTACGCATACCGGGCATGGATTTTTCTACCGACCGGTACCCCCATATCTTCTGTGTGAATGTTGAAAAAGTGGGTGTCCCCGTTTCTCCCACAATCAGATTCCCGAGGGGGATGATATTCCTGACTTCCAGCTGTGCGACTTTAAGATAAAAGGTTCGTTTCCCCCCGGCCAGCGTGTTGCCCTCATGGGCCACTATTACCTTTCCGCTGATTTTCGGGGTGAAATCATACGCATAACCGAGATACAGGCGCCGAATGTCGAAAGCATTGAAATTTTTCGGCTCATCGGCATATTCCGCCGTACTGAACGGATGAGAATCTCCTGCGAATTTGTAGTAGTAATCTCCGAAGAACTGCATAGAGAACTTTCCGCCGGGTTTGAACTCCTCTCTCGTCTGCTTCGTCTGTGCATGAGCAAACACCGGCAGTACACACAAAAAGGCAGCCGACAGAAGGAAGTTTATCTTCTTATCATGTCTTTTCATAAATCGGGGATAGTTTATCTAAAGAGTTTTCCAGATTCGGATCGCCTTCAAGGTAGCATTTCGTCCTGCGGTGATCAACTTACTTATCCGTAAGCGAAGTGATACCGGGCAATGCTTTTCCCTCCAGATATTCCAGGCTTGCTCCCCCGCCGGTGGAAACGTGCGAAACCTTATCCGCGAGTCCCGCTTTCTTGATTGCCGATGCCGAATCGCCTCCACCGATAATTGTTGTGGCTCCCCGGTCCGTGGCGTCCGCCATAGCCTGAGCAATGGCAAAGGTGCCTTTCGCAAAGTTATCCATCTCAAAAACTCCCATCGGACCATTCCAGAGCACGGTTTTCGCCCGGCGTATGATTCCTCCGAAAAGTTCGATGGTCTTGTGGCCGATATCCACGGCCAGCCAGTCTTCCGGTATACCGTCTTCTCCGACTTCTTTATGTTCAGTTTCGTTTTTGAACTCCCTGGCAACGACAGAATCGACCGGCAGCCTGAGATCGACGCCCTTGCCTTTTGCCTTTTCCATCAGGGAGGCCGCCAGATTTACTTTGTCTTCTTCCAGCAGCGACTTTCCGATGGGCAGCCCAAGCGCTTTATAGAATGTGTAGGTCATACCTCCGCCAACAATGATCGTATCAACCTTGTCCAGCAGATTCTCAATGACTCCGATCTTGTCGGATACTTTGGCTCCACCCAAAACCGCCACGAACGGATGTTGAGGGTCATTGACCGCGTCGTCAAGATATTTTATTTCCTTTTCAAGAAGAAATCCTGCAACGGCCGGCTGCAGGAAGCGCGTGATTCCTGCAACAGAGCTATGGGCACGATGGGAACTGCCGAAGGCATCGTTGACAAACAGATCCCCCAGCCCGGCCAGTTCCTTTGAGAATGCT
>CAZNHE010000002.1:0-79081 GCA_964572735.1 uncultured Chitinophagales bacterium
GTGCCCTGGACTGGATTCGAACCAGCACGCCGTTTCCAGCACTGCCCCCTCAAGACAGCGTGTCTACCAATTCCACCACCAGGGCATTTGGAGACCCTAAAGATACTATTTTTCAGTGCCATTATACAAGATAGAAAATACCCGGAGTTCCCACTGAGAAACTTCCCCTTCTCGTTGGCATGAAAATTGAACTAAAGAGGATACTGTTGCTCCTTATCCGCCTCACCGTGGATTTTGGATGTGGCTGTTACCCCATAAATACCCCAAAAAGGTGGTTGGCGGTCGGCGGCATTCATTTCGATTGTATATGTCTTTTCAGAAAAAGAATCGGTTTGAACGGAATGAATTGCCGCCGGCCCCGACTGCCATCAAGTTTAACAGCGCTTGTGATACCTGAAACGCATTTTAAAAAATTGCTTGCCGATGATGTGCTTCTCGCCTCATTCCCAAAGTCGGGGAATACGTGGGTCAGGTTTATTTTTGCCAACATTGTAAATCTGATCGAATCGGAGGACCGGGAAGTCGACTATCATTTTCTAAACGGCCCGTTTGTGGCAGAGCTTGACACCGGCAAGTTTGGTGAGCTTGTCTACCACTGTATTCCCCGGTTTGTAAAAACTCATGAAGAGTACGACCTTAAATTATTCGGCACTTGTAAGTCAGTATATTTATTTAGAAATCCGGGAGATGTGATGGTTTCTTTCTACGAGCACCAGCAAAGCTTAAAGGAAGGAAAAGGATTTCCGGATGATACATCGCTTGCAACGTTTATTCGCAATGAAACATTCGGTATTGACGTCTGGTGCCGGCATGTCCGGGATTGGCTAAAAGCCTGTACTGTGTGTATCAGTTATGAAGATTTGAAAATAGATCCTTTGTATACCATCAAAGGAATGTTACAGGTATTGAATGCGCCTGCTATCCCGGATTCTATCCTTTATGAAGCTATCCGCCGTTCTGATTTTTCGTCTATCAAAAGAATAGAGGAATCAAAAGGTCTGAATCCAGCGGCAGCAGCGTTGCATAAGCCGGGTTTCCGTTTCGCCCGGCAAGGAACCGTTGGTCAATGGCTGGAGAGGCTTACCGATGAAGATGTACAATTTATTAACAGCCGGCTTGACCACCATAACTTGCAAAATTTTCATCTTAAACCCGATACTTCACGTTTGGGAATGGCAGACGCAGAGGCGACTAATCATATAACCCGACTGACGCGCCGGGAAGAATGGGGACCTGCGGCAAGAATCATTAATGGAGTCGATGGCAATGATCCTCAATATCCGGAATCAAAAATGGCGACGGCACTTCTCCATTATAATGCAGGATATCCGGAGGCAGTGCTAAAGCTTTTGGAAGATACTTCTCCCGAAGATCTGTTGTACGACAAAGCAAAAGATTTTGAGAAGCAGGTTAAGAAATCGCCGAAACGAAACAACACAATACGCCGCCTGATGTCTGAAGGAGATATGGAACAGGCTGCAAAACAGCTTGATAAGGCCGGTATTTCCGTAAAAAAGGATATGGATTTATGGTTTCTGAAATCTGTTTGCTTGTATAAAGCGGGAGAAATCCGAAGATCAGCGGAGAATTTGAAGGAGTTGATCGCTATGCAACCGTTGCATAGCCGTGCCAAATCATTACTTCAGGTGATCTCCAGACGTTATGATTTGGGCGAACCAGATAACGGTCCAGCATCAGCCCCTGGAAAAGAATTAGTGCCTGTCAGTCCGCTGACGGGTTCCGACCGAGTGGTGAGGGTTCGTTCCATTCCATCTGCCTTCGCCATAAAGCAATACAGGGAACAATTTAACGTGGATGTTACCCGCTTTTTCGAAGGATTGAACACTATCGGAGTATATAAATGCCTGGATACCGGATACCGGTTTTATTATCCCTGGCATGTGGCCGGCGACGGCAAGTTCTATGAAGATTTACAAGTTCTTCCATGGTATTATATGGAATGGAAATGGGAACATGAGGTCGCACGAGAGTTGGTCAATCCGGGACAGCGGGTACTCGAAGTTGGGTGCGGCAGCGGCAGTTTTATAGAAAAACTCTACGGCGAAGGGATTGAATGTACTGGTCTGGAGCTTAATGAAGACGCCGTCTCCAAAGCTCAACAAAAGGGACTATCCATTCTGAATGAGAGTATTGAGAATCATGCTTTGCCTCATTCCGGTCATTACGATATTGTAAGCTCATTCCAGGTCGTCGAACATATCCCACACATCCTGTCTTTCCTTAAGTCATCGTTGCAAGCGTTAAAATCCGGCGGCAAATTGTTGGTCAGCGTTCCGAATCATGACTCTATGTACGCGCTGGATCCAAATAACATCTTAGATATTCCACCGCATCATATGGGGCGCTGGAATGAGCGCTCTCTGATCAACCTACAACATATCCTGGGGATTCAGCTTGTCAAACTTCATATAGAACCACTACAGGAATATCATATTGATTATATGAAGAATGTGATTGCGGCACAGGTCACTGATCATCTGGGTATTCAAGATCACCTTGGCAGATTTCTGGATCGATACCATTCAAAGATCAAAGGATTTACCATTATGGCGGAATACGAAAAGCCGGGAGGAAATAAATGACGGGAACCGAACTTGTAAAAGAATTGATCACCGCTGTTCATGCCAATAACACTGAACGGGTACTACAACTTTTGAGCGCTACAATGGATTATGAAGAACCGGTTGCCGATCTGCATTATGTCGAGGCACTATTCTGGATTCGTAATGGCGAGCTCAATCGTGCACGATTGGCACTGCATAAGGAATTGCGCCATTTTCCGCAGAATCGCAATGCCGCCAAAGCCTTCACCTTCTTACAACCCGCTTCCAAAAATTCTTTTGAAAATCAAAACTTCGCCGGCCTGCTTCAGTCAATTGAATATCTACAGGATGGATATATCGATTAAGCAGTTATAGGGTAATGATATGACAAAAATAGTGCACATCATTGAATCGTTGAGCCTGGGGGGGGCGGCACGTTCGCTTATGGCGACTTCACGATATTCCAGGTTACAGGATGCGGATTTCGAGCATTCGGTTGTTTCTCTGAAGCCGGCTGAGGACGACGCTATTCCACTTGCTGAAGAAGCGGATATAAAATTAGTGGATCATCCTGAAGAAAATGCCCTTTTCAATGAGATAGAACAGGCCGATATTGTACAGTTGCATTATTGGAATAACCCGTCGGCTATACAATTCCTGCACAAAAAGCTGCCGAAATGCCGCCTGGCAATATTTTATCATGTAGCGGGAGACCGGTTGCCACAAATTATTGTACCTGAAATTGCCCGAATGGCCGACTGGAATCTGCCCTGCAGCCCGTATACGGAACATTCGATTCGTCGCCTGGAAGAAAATACTACGGGGATTTTCCATGACCGGACAACCATGGTATATGGCGCGGCTGATCTGGCTCGTATTGAAGGGTTAAAATTCCAAAAGCATGATGGTTTTAACGTAGGCTACATAGGAACGGTGGATTATGTGAAGTTGCATTCCCGATTTCTCCCGATGAGCGCGGCAGTCAGGATTCCGGAAGTAAAATTCATTGTTTGCGGCGGATGGAGTCAGGAGCAACTGAGGAAAGATGCTCAAAAAATGGGTATCAGCAATCGGTTTGATTTTAGAGGGTACGTAAATGATCTCAGACCGGTACTTGAAACCATGGATGTTTATGGTTATCCATTGCGTGAGGATACTTATGCTGCTTCAGAACTTAATCTGCAGGAGGTCATGTATGCAGGTATTCCACCGGTCGTCTTTCCGCACGGAGGTATACGTTACCTTGTCGAACATGAAAAAACGGGCCTGGTCGTTCGTTCCGAATGGGAATATAGCGAAGCTATTGAATACCTGTATCATCACCCGGAAGTGAGAAAGAAACTGGGGATGCAAGCCAGAAAATATGCTAAAAAGGAATTCGGTGCGGAGAACGCCGCCCGGCGAATCAACGAGGTTTACCGGGAGATGATGAAGCGTCCTTCCAACGCTCATCAATGGGGCGTGGATACCGGGAATTCATTACTCAATGACAGCATTGATTTTGCAAATTTGATTTCCACAGATACCGATAAGCCGATGAGCCGGCTTTTCCTGGAGTCCGTTGGTGAGTTCGGAGATTTCTACCGCCGATCTGTTGCGCCGTATCAATCCCTGCAGGAATATTTGAGTGCCGATCTGGAAGCATCCCATGTATCATCACTGGTCTACTCAACCGGTATCCAATGGTATCTGAGGCAGGAATCCGGAGACGCGAAACTCAACTTCTGGACAGGGTTGTATTTTCTGGGCAAGAAGGATAAGCCAATGGCAATCACTCATCTGGCCAAAGCCTGGTCTAATGGTTTCGGTCATTGGCGGGTATTGTGGTATTTAAGGGATTTGTTGAGCGTTTTGGGCAAAAAGCAAGAGGCACAACAGGTCTCGGATCTGCTTGATCAAACCCACCGTACTTGGAAGCAGGAATTGGCCTCCTGCGGCATTACTCCACAGGATTTGCCCGTTGCCGATCCGGCTCAGGCAGTATCACATAATAGCGTAAGGCCGGAAGAAAATCCCGGTACAACCAGAGAAATCACCTTGGCAGAACAACGGGGAGCACTCGATCAACTGGTCCATTCGGAGATTTGTCTGGAAAAAATGGCCGGGTCGCGCGAAGAATCTGATGAGATATGGGGCCGTTTGAAGACATTGGCCAAATGTTATCCCCGGCATTTAACATTATCCGTAGAAATTGCACAACACCACGACAAGGAGAAAGACATACCTGCGGCGATACATTGGTATCACAGGACCCTGCAGAATGCCAGTGAAAAGGAGTATTCATTGATTTTCAAAATAGTTGAGCGGCTTGCCGGACTCGGAAGGATTACTGAAGCCGTCGGCTTTATTCGCGATCACGAAGAACATCTATCGCAAAAGCCGGGGTTTACACAACTTCTGGATTCGTTAACTCAATATGCGGGGCAGATGGAGAATCTATGACGAAGGTTTCAGGTATTGTCCAGTTTCCGAAGATCTCTGTGGTAACCCCTACATACAACCAAGCTGATTTCATTGATGACTGTATTCGGAGTGTCATTAATCAAGATTATCCCAATTACGAACATATCGTGATTGATGGAGCATCAACGGACGGTACGGTTGATAAGCTGAAACAGTACGGCCATCTGACCTGGAAGTCGGAGAAGGATAATGGGCAATCCGAAGCACTTAATAAAGCTCTGAAGATGGCTACCGGGGATATCATCGCATGGATTAATTCCGATGACTGGTATCCCAAAGGAGCATTTGCAAAAGTCGGGCGGTATTTTCAGAATCATCCTGACAATAGGATATTAATCGGCGATTGCCTTTTTTATCACGAAGGAGCCGCTGAGAGAAATCTTATTGTTCACAATCAGCCCTTTTCATTCGAAGATATCATACGCTATTGGGATGAGTGGATCCCGCCCACTCAACCAGCCATCTTTTTCCGCCGGGAACTGCTTGACGAGGTGGGATATTTCGATGAGGGCCTTCATTATGCAATGGATTATGATTTTTGGTTGCGTGTAAGCCAGGGAAATGATTTCGCATATATTTCCGAGTTACTGGCTGCTTACCGATTGCACGATCAGTCCAAGAGTGGAAATGGAGTTCAGTGGAATCAATTCTATCCGGAGTGGCATAAAGTGTATCAGAGACATAAATCTTATTCTGCTTCCTTCTCAAAAACATCTCCTCTCATTTCGATAATTATCAAAGCCGAAATAACGGTGGGGCATTCTTCACAAGAGGTTAATTCAAACCTCAAACAACTTATAAGCACCATAACAGATCAGATTGTCCAGGATCTGGAAATAATAATCCTCACAAACCAGCCCAATCAGCTTAAGGTGCATTCCAATAACGCGTCCATTCCGGTACACTTGTTGCTTTTGGATTCATTCAATGAAAAATCGATCCAAAATTTGATCAACAGGGAAGCTAAAGGAAAGATCATTGAACAATTGTCTCTCACACAAAAGCAGGTTAGACCTGACCATTATATAAATTTGATCGATAATTATTTTCCCGCAAAAAAAGTACGTGCCGGGCTGATTGATTCCCAAAAATATCCCGATTTGCTTCCTCCCTCCGGTAACAACAGCGGTCTTCCTTTTTCGGTTATTATTCCTACCCACAATCGCGCAGCCACCCTGAAGAAGTGTCTCGAGGCACTCTCTAACCAGACATTCTCATCAGATCGGTTTGAAGTAATCGTTTGTGATGATGGCTCTTCTGACAATACGGAGGAAGTTGTTAGAAACTACCGAACATCATATCATCTTTCCTACGTCCATCAGAAAAATGCGGGTCCGGCTGCCGCCCGTAACAAAGGGCTGAAAATAGCCCGGGGCCGGTTCGTGCTGTTCATTAATGATGATACCATTTTGGATGAATCCGCACTCGAGCGGCATTACGAAACCCATCTTGCGCATCCGGGTGAGCGGATTTCCGTTTTGGGTACCTTTGATTTTCCGG
Organism: uncultured Chitinophagales bacterium; assembly: GCA_964572735.1. Taxonomy (GTDB): domain Bacteria; phylum Bacteroidota; class Rhodothermia; order Balneolales; family DATFMH01; genus DATFNI01. Next base: position 6,528 of record CAZNHE010000002.1, read on the forward strand.
AAGAATACCGGCAAAGTCTGCTGGTCCGGCTTATCAACGAGAATGGTCTGCTTTTCGAATACAACAAGATGCATCCCGGCGGTTATTATGATTATAACTTTTTTTATACCTGCAATCTGAGTGTTCCAAGGCAGGCTGTGCTGGATGTCGGTATGTTCGATGAGGTATTTGAAGGACCCGCTGCCGAAGATATTGATCTAGGCTTTCGGCTTCACAAGAAAGGATATCGTTTAATCTATCAGCCGGCGTGTTTGTCGATACATGATCATCCGGTTACGTTGGATGGATTCTGCAAGACCCATCGTATACGCGGATATGGACATATGACGCTGGTCACCCGTCATCCGGAACTGAATTACTGGAAGAATGCAAAACAGAAGGAAATCCTGCAATGGGTAAGCCATTGGAAAAAACAGGAACCGGTGGTCGAAAAATTGCTCGCTCAGCTTAAAGAGACCGGAGTTCTCTTGCAAGATGAACCGAAAGGAATAAAAAGGGAAGAACTGGCGGGCGTCTTGGTTTTGTTGAAAAATTATTTTGAAGCAGTTGGGAAAATGAGTCATCCTTATTTCACACAACGGCAGACTGACCCCGAGGTCGTGAGCCCGTTGGTGTCGGTGATTATCCCCTGTCATAACTATGGGAGATTTCTCAGGGGATGTGTCGAAAGCGTTACAGCTCAAACGTACCAAAATCTGGAAGTATTCATCGTAGATGACGGTAGCTTCGATGATACTGCTGAAGTTGCAGAATCGCTGTCTCACCAATATCCACAGGTTAGTGTCATTACGCAACGAAATTCAGGCCAGCCGGCGATTGCCCGGAATAACGGGATTACCGCTGCGAAAGGGGATTACATTCTCTGCCTGGATGCGGATGATAGAATATCTCCGGAATTTATCGAAAACACCGTTTGCTGTCTTGAGCAGAATCCGGAAGCGGCAATAGCCTATCCCGACCAACAGAATTTTGGAGACAGAACAGATTTTGAACCACATCCGGAATACAGTTTCCGGAATCTGGTTCGGTTTAATTTCATCCCTCCCGCGTCTCTTTTCAGAAGAAAAGCATGGGAAGCCGTGGGCGGTTTTGCAACAAATGTCATCGGATATGAGGATTGGGATTTTTGGGTTTCCTGTGCTGAGAAAGGATACACAGGCAGACACGTCCCGGAGGCGGTCTGGCATTATCGGGTGCATAACGATGGGCTCTACCAGTCGCAAATCAGTAAGGATCAGCGGTTGAAGGCCAGAGTGGTAATGAACCATCCGCGCTTATATACGCAGGCCCAGAAGAAATGGGCAAAGGGAGTTTTGACAGGCAATACGGAGGCATTGGGTATCACCGGTGGCATAGGTATGGTTCCGCAATTTGATAACGCTCTGGAAACACCCCAGGTTGATAGACAACGATCTAATATCGGTGACAGTGGACGTGAGTCCCGTCACATCCTCTTCACCATGTACGGTTGGGACGATGAGGGCGGCGGTACGATCCTGCCGCGCCAGATTGCCAAAGAGCTGGTCCGCCGGGGAAACCGGGTGAGCGTGATTTATACGCCATCTAAGAACCTGCCGGATAAGCCGGCGTATTATCTGGAGCAGTCCGAAGACGACGGGGTGCAGCTTTTTGCCGTTTACAACCGCCCTGCCCTGTTTTACGATGTGAACCATCCGGAGCGCGAGATCAGTGATCCGAAGATGCGTGAACTGGTGGGCGGAATCATTGCAGAACTGAAGCCGGATATCATCCACTATCACAGTTTCCTGAATTTTTCGATGGGTGTGGCAAAGGATGTGCACGAAGCGGGCATTCCGAGTGTCTATACTTCCCATAATTATTGGCCGCTTTGTCCGCGAATGTATTTGTTTGACGACAAACTGAATTTGTGCAGTGGTCCCTCTGCGGATGGTTCCAAATGCGCAGCATGTGTAAAAAATAATGATCAGAAGGATGGTTATGCTGCGCGCGCCGAAGAAGGCCGCCGGATGCTCGGCGAATACGTCGACCGCCATCTGGCCGTGTCGAACCGGGTGAAGGAGCTGTTTGTTGCCAACGGACATCGGGAAGATCGCATTCATGTATTACAGCAGCAACCAGAAACGGCCGACAGGATCTGGCGGACCGTGGGGGTGAAACGAGAGATTGTGGAAGACCTGAATCGTCCCCTGAGGATCGGTTTTATCGGCTCCCTGCTCCTGCAAAAGGGCGTTCATCTGCTGGTGCAGGCATTGCAGGCGTTTTCCAGGGAACGGTTGGAAGGTTTTGTATTCGGAGGCGGCCCCGAGCCCGTCGTTAAGTGGCTGAAGACGCTCGACAAGAAAAATCTTGTCACGTTCACAGGAAAATACGAACTGAACGAGCTTCCCGATCTCCTGAAGAAAATTGATGTCATGGTGGTTCCCTCCGTTTGGGAAGATTGTGCACCGCTGGTCGTGTCCGAGGGACTCGCTGCCCGGCTTCCTGTGATTGGCGCAAGGATGGGCGGCATCCCCGACTTCATAGAAGAGGGCACGACCGGCTTTCTTTTTTCTTATAATGATGTGCAGGAACTGGCTCAGAAAATCGGGGGGTTCATCTCTGATCGGAAACTGCTGGGCAGGATGCAGCGGAACATTCGATACACGCGCTCCTTCGGTGATTATATGGATGATCTGCTTCGTCATTATAATGAAGTGATGGACTCCAATGAAACGAGACGGAGTCCGCAGCAAGAAAAACGGGGGGTCATTATTGAGGGTTCTCAGTTCGTGAACCACTCTTTGGCACGCGTAAATCGCGAAATCGGCAAGCAACTGATCCGGCGGGAATACAGCCTCTCGATCCTTCCATATGAGAAAGATACATGGATTCCCGAAAAAGGAACGGATGAATATGCCTTGTATGAACATTACCGTGCGCCTGTTCCCTCAGGCAATCATGTACACATTCGCCATCGCTGGCCACCCGATTTTACTCCGCCGGCAAGCGGACACTGGGTGATCATCCAGCCCTGGGAGTTCGGCAGCCTGCCGGAAAAGTGGATACGGCCGATGTCGGATCTGGTGGATGAGGTTTGGGTTCCCAGCCATTATGTAAAGGAATGCTATGTGCGAAGCGGCGTGCCGGACGATCAGGTTCAGGTAGTTCCCAACGGGGTGGATACCGAAATGTTTACCCCGAAAGCCAAACCTTATCCTCTTCATACAAAAAAGTCCTTCAAATTTTTATTTGTGGGAGGTACTATTGCCCGGAAGGGAATCGATGTGCTGCTCAATGCCTATGCCCGCAATTTCACGGCAAAGGATGATGTCTGTCTGGTCATTAAAGACATGGGAGGGAGCTCCTTTTATCGCGGACAGACTGCCGCCGATACCATTACCCGGCTCCAGACACACCCCGATGCTCCGGAAATCGAATACATTGATGAGGAATTGAGCGATGAGGAAATCGCCGGCTTGTATACTGCGTGCAACTGCCTGGTTCATCCATATCGCGGCGAGGGATTTGGGCTGCCTATAGCGGAAGCGATGGCGGCCGGCCTTCCGGTGATCGTCACCGGCTGCGGAGCCGCCCTTGATTTCTGTAATGATGATAATGCCTGGCTTATAAAGGCCCGGGAAATGAAGCTAAAAGAGAAAGCCATCGGATCCCTCAAGACCGTCGATCATCCCTGGTGGGCCGAACCGAATCCCGAATCGCTGGTGCAACTCATGAAATATGTGATACAGCATCCTGAAGAGGTTCAGAAAAAGGCGAAGAAAGCCCGGAAAACGATTCTTACCCGTTTCACCTGGGATAATGTGGGAGATTGCGTGGCACGAAGAATAAATGAGCTTTCGGGAAAACCGATCAGGCGCCTGCAGCCGGCAATGACGCCGAAGTGGACCAACAAGGAGTCCTTCATCCGCCATTTTATGCAACGTGTGCAGCGCCAGGAATGGAACCCGTTGATGGAGGAAACCGAAAAAGTCTGCCGTCAATACCCTGACGACACCTACCTGTGGGTGCTCCGGTCCATTGCCCTGCGGATGAATGCCTGTTTTGACGATGCTATAGAAGCCGTGCAACACTCACTGAGGATCAATGAAACCCCCGAGGCACTGTACGAGACAATCCAGCTTGCCGGGGTAATGAATAAACCGGAACAGGCTCAGGCGGTTACCCATCGCCTGCAATCGAATTATCCGGATTGGTGGCGGCAGATGGCGTCACAGGCAGAAGTTGAGCAACGTTGAAGTTCAAAGACACGAAGGAAGAATTAACCACAATGTTCGCAAAGGTTTCACAAAGTACACAGAGACAAACACATAGTGAACATTGTGGGATTCATTGTGGTCTATTTTCTAAGGCTTCATTATGGTAAATAATAATAATCATCATTTAAAATGCCGCGTACGGTTTCGCCAAAACTCAGTCTGGTTATTCCTGTCACGGAAAATCGCCGGGTATTCGTTTCACAATGCCTGGCCGACCTGAGCCGGCAGACTATTTCCTCTGAAATGGAAATCATCCTGACGGGAACAGGAGACTATCTCAATGAAGTTTCCGCAGATCGTTTTTCCGGTGTGGCGATCCGTAAAGTGGAAAGTGGGTCCGATTCCCTCTTCCGTCTTTGGAACGAAGGATTAAAAAAGGCGGCTTCTCCCTTCGTCTCCGTTATACACCCGGCGGACCGCTATCGTCCGGATGCTTTTGAGCAGATGACAGGCGAACTCGATCGTCATGAGGATATCCCGGCGGTTTATGCGGATGCACTGGTTACGGATGAGGAAAATGAAACGTTTGAAGTTCATAGTGCACAGGGTGCGAAGCGGTTTCCCGATTATGACCGCGGGAGCCTTATAGAACGTGGTTTTACAGAACTCAGGCCGGTATGGAGATCCTGCCTGCACCGGCAATGCGGTTATCTGGATGAAGGATTGACCGCTGTCGCCGATCTTGAATTCTGGCTGAGGATCAGTGGCCGGGACCGGTTCCGGCATATCCCCGAATTTTTGGCTCTTCGTTTTGAAAAGCCGGGTTATCAGAGGATGGTCCCCGAGAAAAAACGCCGTGAGGAATTCACCGCTGTTCTTCCGTTTTATGAGAATGACTATTCGGGAAAAGGCGAGGCTCTTTCCCAAATGATCCATAAATGCCGGAAGATGGAGCACCTGGCCGGAGGGGCCGGTTTTGGGAAACGGATAGATCAGGAAATTTCAAAAAATCCGTCGAACCAGGAGCTCTGGCTGCTCAAGGCGAGGCATTTGATGCAGGACGGAAACCGCAAAGAGGCGGAATCTTTCCTGAGGCAGGCCGTAGCAAGGTTTCCAAATGAACCCCGGTTTATCCTGCACCGGGCCATTCTTCTTTGGAAGACCGGGCATAAGCGCCATGCGGTCGAAATGCTGGAAGAGGTCATCCGGAACAAACCTCTGGAGGCACAGGTTCATGCAACATTATCTGAAATGTACAGTGAAACCGGTCAGGCGGATAGGGCCATACAGGAATACGTTTTTCTTATCAATCATTCGGGAGATCATCTTTCACTATATACATCATTAATTCGTCATCTGCTGGAACAGGGCGAGCTGGTCAGGGCACACTATTATTATCATATAGCCTGTCGGAAACATCCGGAAAACGCAGAATTGCAGAAAATCGCACATTTGTTTAGATGGCCCCAAATCGGCTGAGAGAGGCGGGACAAGCCGTTTCGGGCGAGATGCCTTCTTTTTTCTGGGTGCAGATGTTTAAGCTGTAAAAACCAAATGACGATAAGTTGGCTATAGTCAAATCCCAAGGATGGGATTCCGAAACAAATAACCAAAAAGAAGGAGCTAATTATGTCATTCGGAGACTTTAACCGCATCAACACCAATGTACAGTCGATGCAGGCACAGTTGTCGCTGAACCGGATCAACAACCGGCTTTCAAATGTACAACTGAAGTTATCTACAGGTAAAAAGATTAACCACGCAGAAGATGACGCTGCCGGTTTCTCTATTGCTGCCAAACTTTCATCCCGGATTGCCGGTATGAACCAGGCCATGCAGAACATTGGGGATGCCAAATCGGTGCTCAACATCGCCGAAGGAAGCATAAACAACGTGCTGGATATCCTTAATACGATGAAAACCAAGGCGACCCAGGCCGCCAATGGCACATTAGGAAGCACCGAAATCGGGTATGTCAACGATGAAATCAACGGTTTGGCTAAAGAAATTACCTCTATCGTTGATACAACCAAGTTCGAAGACACCAAGCTGCTGGACGGTAGCTATACTGCTACGTTCCAAACCGGTGAAGATAGCAGTGATACGCTGGCTGTGAGCCTGAGCGGTGTAAACACCTCGGACATCGGACTGGGCAGTATAAGCATAACGACAGCCTCGGATGCCAACACCTTCCTGGCTTCGATTGATGACGCTGTCAGCCAGGTTGCCGGTTATATGAAAGACATCGGGGTGTATCAGTCACGTCTGTCCATCCGCCAGGATGTGCTGGCTGAAAACATCAACAACAACAGCAGCGCGCTCAGCAGTGTTCAGGATACTGACTTTGCCAAGGCGCAAAGTGAATCTATTAAGCTGCAAATCCTGCAACAAACAGCTATTGCTGCTTTGTCTCAAGCCAACGCGGCTCCGCAGGCAGTACTCAAATTCATCGGATAATCAATCGGTGAAGGCAAGAATGACAAGTCAATTGTCTGGACAGGGAGTATCGGGAACGAAACTCCCTGTCATTTTTTAAGAAAATGACCGAAATGACCGATAAGTAGTTTTTCAAGCACATGAATAATGCCCTTAATACCTATCAGCGACAAGCCGTTCTGAACGCCTCTCCTGAAAAGCTCATTTCCATAATTTACGACGGAACCATAGCCGCCGCTTACCGGAAAGACCAGGCCAGGCTTTTGGAGGGCCTCCAGATCCTCACTCTTTCGCTGAATTTCGAGTATGACGTGGCTAAAAACTTCTATAATCTGTATCAATATTGCCGCCACAGAGTTCAGGTAAACGAATTTGACGAAGTTCGGGAATTGTTAGATGATATCAGGACAGCATGGAATGAACATGTGGTGAAAAGCAAAGAATAGAATTCTAAAAATGGACCGATCATGGCAATAAGTTCTTCTACCAGCAGCGATTATGCATCTCTGTTTAAGGCCAATGATCCTTACTCGCAGTTGATCGATAATCTGATCACGCTGGATAGCACTCAAAAAAACAAGTATGTAAGTCAGAAGCAGACAGAGCAGAATACAGAGGATGCCATAAGCGATGTCAGCTCTGACATGTCTGCATTAAATACCCTCCTCACTAATTACGTCGGCCCTCTGGCAAATCAGCTGGAAGCGCCTGAGGCAACCTCTTCCAATCCCGATTCTTTTTCCGTTACCGCCGGCGATGGGCTGGAGACCAAAGGCGACTTCTCCATCAGCATCCAGAATATCGCCCATAACGATACCCGGTATACGGCACAATTCTCTACAACGGGAACCGACATCGTTGATCAGCTCACCGACGCTTCCCAGCCCGGAAGTTTTGAGATGACGGCAGGAGGCAATACATATACCATTCAGGCGGGCGACCTTAGCGGGATGGATAATGAAGACGCCCTCTCTGCCATTGCCAGCGCGATAAACTCGGTTGCAGGCGACAGCGTGAACGCCAGCATTGTCCATGAGAGTTCGGGAACCGTACGATTATCAGTACGCAGCCTGGAGAGTGGTTCTGCTAACCAGATATCTTTTCAAAATACGGCCGATGCTGCTAATCCTGCCGAAATTCTGGGCTTTACCAATGGCAGCGGCTCGGGATCCGAAGGCCAGGATAACACCGCTCTTATCAGCGGAACGGCAGCCGGCCGGGTGTATGACACGGACGATCTGGATGCCCATTTTACCATGGATGGCCTGAGCTATACCCGCAGCTCTAATAAAGTGGATGACGCCATTACCGGCCTTACAATCAATCTGCTGGCACCTACAACAGGTTCTGATACCATAACCATCGGCAGTGACAGCGATCAGGGCAAACAGGCGCTGCAGGATTTTATCGATGCCTACAACAAGCTGAATTCGGATATCCGGAGCAAATCGTCATTGGATCCTGACACCGGCGAACGCGGACCGCTCGGCAATGACCGCACTTTCAAAAATCTGATGTATACCCTGCAGAATGCAATGATTCAGACGGTCTCGACCTCGGGCGATTATACCAATATTTTTTCGATCGGTCTGAATTTTCAGCAGGATGGAACGCTGTATATTGAGGATGAATCCAAACTGGATGAAGCGCTTAAAAATGACCCCGATGCCGTTCAAAAACTGTTTTCCAATGACTCGGGGAGCGACACGATAACCGACGGAGACGGTCTGGCCAAACGACTACAGTCGCAAATCGACAGCTATGTAAAGGCGGGCGGCGTCATCGACGAAATGAAGTCTTCTGTTGAGGCACGGATCTCACAACTGGATGATCAGATATCCCAGCAGGATGATTATCTGGCTATGAAACGAAAGATCTACGAGCAGCAATATACTCAGCTCGAACAGCTTTCCAACACAGCTACCGCCCAGTTCAATACCATACAAGCCATCATGGCCAACACGACAGCCATTTATTCATCCTGATAATCGATCATCAACCGGAATGGAAGGTAATGAGTCATGGACATTACAAGCAGAATAACATTCACGCCGTTAGACCAGGATTCGAATCATAAGATCGACCGGCTGATTTCGCCTCCTGCAGATTCTCCTGGAGAACAACCCGCTTCACAGGCAGCCGGCACCGGACCCCGCGTAAACCATCCCGCCCCGGAATCTAAGGGACAAAGTGGTGCGGGTGTTGTTTCAAAGCAGCAAATCGGAACCCATGATGTTGATACGGATGATGAATATGAACTGAAGCTCACAAAGTTAAAATTCTCTAAGGATGAGCAAACAGGGAAAATGGTTGTAAAGGTTATCGATAAAAACACCGATAAGGTAATCAGGCAGGTACCGCCGCAGGATTTTCTGGATATGGTCCACCAAATGCGAAAGGCGGCGGATGAGTTGCTTAAACGATTACCTAAAACAATTTAATGGAACAGGCAGAACAGATCGAGGCACCGCTGTCACAGGCTATCGCCATGAGCCGGGAATTGCTGGCAATGAGTGAGAAAGATGAGCCGGATCTGGAAGAGATGGAGTTGGGATTTCAGAGCAGGGGGAAGCTGATTGATAAAATTCAGTCTGCCTTGAAATCGATGAATCAGGCTGATACTTTGCCTGGTGACCGCCGTGATGCCGTCTTGCAATCTCTGGGCGAACTTGAAGAAATTGACGTCCGGCTGCGGGATCATCTCTCTGTTTTGCTCGACCAAAAGCGCGTCTCGCTGCTTAGAATACGACGAGATGAACGGGCCGGCAAGAGCTATCAGAGAAAGCGTGTAGGTCATGCATTGTTCATACGAAACAAACTGGAAGGCTGAGATATTATGGATATTTCCCGCTTAGGAGAGCACAACAGACACATTGAGCAACACAAGTTTCAGGCAGAAATCAAGCCGATTGACAACTATTCGGATACTCCTCCGTCGGATGCCCCTGATTCTGTCAAATTTACGCCGTCTCATAACGACAAAGTGGAATTATCGGGTAAGTCATCGAAGCAGGAAACCGACATTGCGCGCAAAATCTATGATAAACTCGATGCACAAAGCCAGGATAATGTGCATCGTGCCAGAGCAAATATCAAAAATGGTGTTTATAACCTGAGCAACCCCGAAGTAACCCACAAAATTGTGCAGGGAATCTCCGGACAGGAGGAAAGTACGCCTGTAACTCAGAGCCGGTTGGACGAAATCCGGAATAAAGTTAAAAATAATCAGGACGTTCTTAATACCATTTCCCACCGTTTATATTCCTCGTTGAGGAATCTCTGATAAAAATCTGATCAATTAATAGACATATACCTTTCCAAAACGTACCTTTGCGTATAATAACAACAGCTAACGAAGGGTGGTTTTGAAAGGGCGAATTTTTGTTGTCGATGACGAGTCGTTGATGCTCCAGTATCTGGAGAAGCAATTGGTGTCTAATGGATACGAAGTGGCGGCGTTTGATTCTCCACAGGTTGCTTTTGAGGAATTGGGTTCCGGAGACGTGGATCTTGTCATTTCGGATGTGAAGATGCCGGGTGTTACCGGCGACGAAGTGCTGGACCACATAAAACGGCATCATCCGGAGGTCGGCGTTATCCTCATTACCGGGTTCGGGAGCATCAGTCATGCGGTGAATGCGGTGCGTAAGGGTGCGTTCGATTACATCACCAAGCCGTTTGGCGGTGCTGAGATTACCGCACGCGTTAACCGCTTTTTTAAACACCGGGAGGAAACCGGCCGCGTCAGTTTTGAAGGCGATACCCTGGAGGCACCGGTATCAAAGGAAACGGTTAAGGGGAAACCTGCCGCCAAACCGTCGGTACGATACGAAGCCAAACTGATCGGCAGTGACCCCAAAATGCAGCAACTGCTGGAAGTCATCCCCCGCATTGCGCAGAACGATGCGCCGATCCTGATACAGGGAGAAAGCGGAACCGGCAAGGAGGTTTTTGCCTCGCTGATCCATTATAATAGCGAGAGAGCCGAAGGGCCTTATGTGAAGATCAACTGTGCCAATCTTCCCAGAGAACTTGTGGAAAGCACATTGTTTGGCCACGTGAAAGGCGCCTTTACGGGTGCCGTGTCAGATGCGAAGGGAGCCTTTGACGAAGCCCGGTGCGGCACCTTATTGCTGGATGAGATCACTGAAATCGAATTGTCGGTTCAGGCCAAGTTGCTGCGTGTGTTGCAGGAGCGGGAATTCCGGAGGGTGGGCAGCCAGAAGGAGATCAAGGCCGACGTACGTGTTATCGCCACGAGCAACCGGAACATCGGAGAAGCCATACGCGAGGGTTCGTTCCGCAAAGATCTTTATTACCGGCTCAGTGTGTTTCCACTTGCCATCCCTGCCCTGCGGGAGCGCCGTGGCGACATCCCTTTACTTGCAGAATATTTCTGCGATAAGTATGTACATGAGAATGGATCTTCACCAAAGAAAATTTCAGACGAACTCATGGATTACCTGAAAAATCAGGAGTGGAAAGGCAATGTGAGAGAACTCGAAAACCTGATACAACGCGGCGTTATCATGGCAGGGGACGCCCCGGGGATAACGCTTGATCATGTTCGTAACCTCCTGTTCGATCAGATTGATGCTTCGTTTCGCGAGGAAGTCTTTGATGAACTGCCCCTGTTACCTATCGAGGAAATGGAGATCAGGCTGATTCAGAAGGCGTTGCAACGGACGAACGGTAACCAGAAGGAAGCGGCGCAATTATTGGGTATCTCCGACCGCACCATTCGTAACAAGCTCAAAAAAGGGAACGACGACGAAGCAGGTTAGCCCCTCAATATCATCATCATGAATACGGGATCCCCGGAGCAGGGTGATATTATTAATCATATTGCCGAGACCACGGTTATGCTTACCGGGGTCGACATCCCCATGCTCGGAGCAATACTCCGGGATCTGGATCACCTCGATCCAAAAGTGTTTGCTGCGGAAATCCGGAAGACCAAAGAAGTAGCTGAAGCTCTCATTCTTGACGAGTTTAAAGATCCCCGGAAGGGACTTTCCGCATTGAACCGGTGTGTGGAACAGTTGCAAAATGCCTTTAATAACACGCGTTTTGCTTCTCTGGATGAGCGACAGGGTAAACGGAAACGCCTGGAGCAGGAGGATGATACCGGGATATCAGGGGAGGGAAAAAGCACGATTCCACTCGACGAAGAAGAACAGAACGCTATTCATGAATCCGGGGATACTCCCGGCCGGGAGGAGATAAATACCAACTATGAGGCTCTTTTAACGGCAATTCGGGAGGATGATACGGTGTATCGCGAGTTTGTCGACGAGGCAGTGGTTAATCTGAGTGAAGTGGAGCAACATCTGTTGGCCCTGGAATCAAATCCCGATGATCCGTCGCTGATAGATGCCGTCTTTCGTCCGTTTCATACGATAAAAGGTGTGGCCGGTTTTCTGAACCTGGTGGAGATAAACAAACTCTCGCACCTTTACGAGGATTTGCTGGATAGCATTCGCCGCCGACAGGTGGAAGTCAGCCGGAAGTTGATCGATGTGATCCTTGAAGGGGTCGATACGTTGCGCAGGCTTATAAGCGAATTATCCGACGGTCTTAACAAAGATAAAACACCTGATTTTCGGGTAGATCTGGAAGCTTTTCAAAAGAAAATCCAGAAGGCGCAACAGGGCCGGCCGGGTTCATCGAAAAAACAAAAAAAAGCGGTCGAAACTAAAAAACAGGAAGGGGAATCCCCGGCCAAAGATATTGATCTGATTCACGACAGCTATATTCGTGTGGATATTAATAAGCTGGACCAGCTGGTTGATATGATGGGTGAGCTCGTGATCATTCAGAATATTATCACCGATGACCCCCGGATTGCTAATAATACCGACGAAAAGCTGCAGCGGAATATCACCCAGTTAAAAAGAATTACAGGTCAGTTGCGGGACCTTTCGACGGCGCTGCGTATGGTACCGGTACGTGACATGTTTCAGAAGATGCAGCGCGTTGTACGCGATTTAAGCCGTAAATCGAAAAAAGAAATCGCTCTCGAAATCCACGGAGAAACCACGGAAATAGACCGTAGCATTGCCGACGAGCTCTATGAACCGCTGGTACACATCATCCGTAATAATTGCGACCATGGCATAGAACCCCCGGATGAACGGATGAATATGGGGAAATCCAGAACCGGAACGATCGCTCTGAATGCATATCACCATGGCGGCCGGGTCATCCTTGAGATCAGCGACGACGGCCGGGGAATCGATTTCAAAGCCGTCCGCAAAAAGGCGATCGACCGCAGGCTGATCCGGGCCAATGAGAAAGTGCCGGAAGGAAAACTGCTGGAAATGATCTTTAATCCGGATTTTTCCACAAGTGAGACCGTAACAGAGATATCGGGACGCGGAGTAGGGCTTGATGTCGTCAAACGTACGGTAAACCGATTGAACGGCAACGTGGAAGTACAAACTGAACCCGGAGGGGGCAGTACGTTCGTCATCAATCTGCCCCTGACACTTGCTATGATCGATGGTGTGCTTGTGAAGGTCGGTGGCGAACGGTACATCATACCCAGCGTTCACGTGAGAGAAACATTCCGGCCGCTGCAATCGCAGCATCGCTACCTGGCAGGGAAAGGGGAATTCCTGCTGTTTCGTGATGAAATCCTCCCGCTCATCCGGCTGGGGCGGCTTTTTGAGGTCCATGATGCTGCAGAAGAACTGGAAGAGATGCTGGCTCTGGTTGTTGAGGACAAAAAGAAGAAAGCGGTCCTGCTGGTAGACCAACTGGTAGACAAACAGGAACTGGTCATCAAGTCGCTGGGCGACCAGTTTGGGCAGTTGGAAGGATTGGCCGGCGGAGCCATTCTCGCCGACGGACAGATCGGTCTTATCATTGATGTCGGCACCCTCCTTCCCGAGGTTTCCGTCTAAACCAGTTGCCCCGGCAGCCGATAACCAATATTGAAGATTGAGTCCGTCATTTAAAGCCGGAATATGCCGGAGATGTATTTCCCGGAGTAAACTCAATATCAGACGACAGCCGGAGCAAAGCCATCAGCCGTTTGAATGGCGTTCCAGAGCCGATTGTGATTATGAAGCGTGATAAAAAGAATACGACCAAAGATGTGAAAGACATGGACCGGAAACCGGGTCATCCGGAAAAGGATCCTGTCAGAACGGTTTCGTCAGGGAAATATCTGACCTTCGAAATCGACAGCGAAATTTACGGCTTGTACGTAATGAGCGTGCGTGAGATCATCGGTATGGTAGAGGTGACCCGCGTGCCCCGTACACCGGAGTTTGTGCGGGGGGTGGTCAACCTGCGTGGAAAGGTAATCCCTGTTATCGATTTGAAAAAGCGGTTCAATGCAGGTGTTGTTGAGGAAACGGTGCGCACGCCGATCATCATTGTAGAAGCCAGATCGGGCGAGAAACTTACAGGGATGGGGTTGTTGGTGGATCATGTTTCGGATGTGATCAATGTAAACGAACAGAACCTGGAACCGCTGCCTTCTTTTGGCATTGAACTGGATACCTCTTTTATCGACGGGATCGTTCGCAATGGAGAAGATGTTATCACTCTGCTGAATATTGACCGTGTCCTCACCAGTACCGAGTTGATCGACATCCGTAAGATGAAAAAGCGACTCGCAGCCGCCGGGGAGGATAAATGACCGCGCCGGAGCTTCTATCTGCAGAGGTGCCCGACACCCGCCATCTGACGGATGTCCAGTTTGCCTATCTTCAGGATCTGGTATACCGCAAGATGGGTATTCGGCTGACAGGGGTGAAAAAAATGATGGTTCAGAACCGACTCGGGCGTTTTGTGCGACGTTCCGGGATCGGGAGCATCACACGCCTGCTGCACGCTGTCCATAGAAACGAAGATGGCCCCGAGGCACAGTCGGTGTATGATGCCATTTCCACCAATCATACCTTTTTCTTTCGCGAAATCAATCATTTCAAGTTCCTCTCGATGGAGCTGCTTACGGAAATGCTTCCGGATGATGAGAAGAACAGGAGGCCGTTAAACGTCTGGAGTGCGGCCTGCTCCAGCGGTGAGGAAGCCTACAGCCTTGCCATTGTGCTCGAAGAATACAAGCGGGCCCGGCCGCAGTCGCAGCTTGCCTACGAGATTCTCGGCTCCGATATCAACCAGAGTGTGCTGGAAACGGCAGAACAGGGCATTTATCTCAGGAACACAATCGGCGGCTTCGATTACAGTCTCAAAAAAAATTACTTTCAACAAGGTCGCGGAGCTTTTCAGACACTGGTCAAAGTTAAAAAGGAATTGCGCGCGCATATAAAGTTTATAAAACACAATCTGCTTGATACCCCGCCTTCCCTGAATTCGTTCGATATCGTTTTCTGTCGTAATGTGATGATTTACTTTGATGCCGATTCAAAGCAGGCCTTGTTGAATAACATAAAAAGAGCGTTGCGGCCGGGTGGCTATCTTTTTATAGGACATTCTGAAAGCTTATACAACATGACCCCTGATTTCGAGTTGGTTCGCCCGACGATTTATCGTTATACCGGCTTATAACATATGAATGCATAGATACTTGATCCAAAGAAAAATCGTCGGTCTTTCCGAGCTGAAAATCGGTAACAAAGCAGGGGAAGTACTGGTTACTTATTCCCTGGGATCGTGTTTGGCGGTAGTTGTATACGACCGCATGCAACGGCAGGCCGGGCTTTTGCACGTAATGCTGCCCGATTCGGGCATTGAAAAGCTGTCGAAGTCGTCTGCGGCGTTTAATCCGTTTAAGTATGTGGATACCGGTGTTTCGGAATTGTTCCGCAGGCTCTACCGACGCGGTGCCGAGAAGAATAACCTGTGCGTCGGGGTGTTTGGGGGCGCAAAGGTTTTTGCCGGGGACGATTTCTTCAATATTGGCAAGCGAAATTATGTAGCCCTGCGGAAGGTGTTATGGAAAGAAGGAATCCTGATAACCCATGAACACGTGGGGAGTAATGTTCACCGGACAGTAAAAGTCGATATCGATAATGGCATAATTACTGTAGATGTAAACAACAAAGAAATGATAACCTATCACTGCCTGTGACGATCGGGAAAGTCTCGTCGCAGCAGCACTAAGCCTTAATAAGGAAACGGGGATGGCATATAATATTTTGATTGTGGATGATATGTCGGTCATGCGGCAGGTCATGAAAATGACAGTGCAGATATCCGGGGTGAATTTGGGTGAAGTATACGAGGCAGGCAACGGAATCGAAGCACTGAAGCAGGCGCGTGAACATTGGGTGGATCTGATTATCACAGATCTGAATATGCCGGAAATGGGCGGAATTGAGCTGATAGAGACGTTGAAGAAGGATGAGGTCTTAACATCCATCCCGGTGATTGTAGTGTCCATCGAAGGCCGCGACGCTATTGTTACCCGGGCACTTAAATTAGGTGCTTACACGTACATCACAAAACCCTTCCGTCCGGAGGTAATTAAAAATCACATTCTAAAAGCCCTTGGCTATGATATTTCAGAATGATTCGACCCTCAGGGAGGTGCTTCAGGAAATCATGCCGGAGATGTTCTTCCTGTTTCCGGATGTAGATGATGAAGGGAAACCGGTGGAATCCTTAGAACATTTTAATGGGGAATGCCACACCAGTCTCCATTACGGACAAAGCGATTTCTTATTTTTTGAGTGGAATCTGTCCCTGCTCAAAGATATGGCAGCCAATTTCCTGGGGGCTGACCCGGAAGAAGTTACGGATGATCAAATCAGGTCGATGGCCCTGGAAGCAACCAATGTGATTGGTGGAAGATATCTGGTCATTGCAGATCCGGAAAAGACGCGGCCCATGTCTCTGCCCCGGCTAATGAATAAAGCCGATTTAGAGAAATACAGGGCCGGTATTGCGGTATGGCAGGTTGGATTTGTCAGCGGCCGGCATGAAGTACGTGTCTCGGCTCACCATTTAAAATGATTTTCTAAACCATCTGTGAGTGAAAAGAGTACTCATTGTAGATGACTCCGCGGTATTCCGGAAGTTTCTTGCTGAGGAGTTAAACCGGTATCCGGATATTGAGGTTGTCGCAACGGCCTCGGATCCTTATGTGGCAAGAGACAAGCTGGTACGCCTGGATCCCGATATTGTTACCGTGGATGTGGATATGCCGCGCATGGACGGGATTTCATTCCTGCGCAAGGTGATGCGTTATTATCCCAAACCGGTGATTGTACTTAGCGCCGACACCAGCAGGGAAAGTCTTCGCGGACTGGAAGCAATGGAAGCCGGAGCTGTCGACGTAATGGTGAAACCGGCCGATTCGGGTGCCATCGGGCAGTTCCTTCAGCAAATGGTGCGGGCAATCAGGCAAGCCTCCGATATCCGGCTTGCAAACCTGGGGAAAGGCCGGCTAAATCTTTCCGATTTAGAAAAAATGATGGATATCCCTGCCCTGGAGATGAAGAATCCTCACAAATGGCTTTTAGTAATGGGGGCCTCGACCGGCGGAACGGAGGCCCTCAAGTATATTATGAAGCGAATGCCTGCCGATAGTCCGCCTGTGTTGATCGTGCAGCACATGGCGTCCCATTTTACCCGGTTTTTTGCCGGGCGATTAAATACTATATCGGCAATGGAGGTTCAGGAAGCCGGGAATGGCGACCTCGTGGAACCCGGGCGGGCCTTTATCGCCCCGGGCAACCATCACCTGATTCTCGGCAGCGAAAACGGGAGGCTCAAAACGATGTTGCGACAAGGGCCTCTTGTGAATCAACATCGTCCGTCTGTGGATGTCCTGTTCAAATCAGTGGCACGGATACCTGATCTCAACGTCATATCCATATTGCTGACAGGGATGGGGAAAGACGGGGCTGTGGGCATGCTGGACCTTAAAAGGGCGGGATCGCTGACTATCGCCCAGAGTGAACGTACTTGTGCCGTGTTTGGGATGCCCGGAGCTGCTATCCGGATCGGTGCGGTCGATTACACGGAGGATCTGGAAAATATACCTGCGCGCATTTTCAAAATCCTCCTGGGAGAGGCGAGACAGCAGGTAATCACAAAGTAACCGATGAATTCCTCCGCGTGATCATGGGGCGGACGCGAAAAAAGGGGATGAACCGCAAACGGAGCTGCCGGCACCGGATATGCAGGTTTCCCACCCTTGATAATGGTTTTTTCCAGGAAGCAGGTGCTTCCTGATCTCCAGGCACGGTTAGCCGAACAGGCGATCGATCTCGTCCTGGGTCATATCCGGTTTATGAAGAGGATTGTTCCGGTCCCCGGAGGGTTCTCCGTCGGCAGTGAGCTTTCCGTCGTCGACGATAAAGGAGTTAAGGATATGATCGATTTCTTCGGGATCAACGCCGAGTGATTGCATCAGGTATTCCTTTGTTCCCTCTGAAACGTCCAGTTTGTTGATGCAGGAGAACAGGGAGATAAGTTTCGACTGCGCCTGGCTCAGCACTTTCTTCACATGAATCAGTTTTTGGGATACGATATCATGAAATTGCAAGGCGTTAATGATCTCATCGGTATCCTGACGAAACTGCTCCAGTTCGTTTGCAAAGGCTTCCGGCGGTTGCTTTGCCACCTTTTCTTTTGTATCCCATTGATCGAGACGTTTCTGAACACTGGTTACACGACCCATGATCCGGAAGGTGGAGCCGGTCATTTGTTCGATAGATTCTCCGAGAACCCGGGCCATATTCGGCATGATGCCCTGGTTGACCAGGGTGTGATCGGAAACGTGCCCCAGTAATGGAGTCATATCATTCAGGAAAAGGAACAACTCCTCCAGCAGTGGCATGATCTCCTCGCCCAGGGAAAATAATTCCTTGAGATGCCGGATGCGATCCATGATCTCGTCATAATGCCGTCCATCGCCGGAGAAAGATGGAGTTGCGGGTCGTAAGTTTTCAGAGGGCATTTTATTAAACCATTAATTTTTCTATCTTTTCCTGCAGCACCTCTGTGGTAAAAGGCTTTACGATGTAATTGTTCACACCCGCCTTTACTGCTTCAACCACGTGTTCCTTCATTCCGCGGGTGGTAATCATCAGGATCGGGAGATCTTTAAAATCGTCATTATTCCGTATCCACGTAACGAATTCCAGCCCGTTCATCTCGGGCATATTCCAGTCGGTTATAATGAAACCAACCGGTTGTTTTTCAATTTGCTTGATCGCCTCTTCTCCGTTGCCTGCCGAGATGACATTCAGGAACCCCAGTTGCTTTAATGTATTACGAATAATACGCCGCATTGTCGGGGAATCTTCCACAATGAGAATATTCTTTCCCTCCTCATTCATGGACGAGGCCAACTCGTTTGAAACGGTCTCTTTCTGGATTTCTGAGCTCATGTTCTGTACTATAAAAACAGGTTATAACCGATTGAAAAATTTGATGGTTCCTTGATTTATCGGCCGAAAGATGAATAATTGTATCGGCAGGGCGATGAATTATTGAAGAATAATAGATTCTAATCTTTCGATGAGCTGTTGATATCGGGCGATGAGGGCCTGAATCTGCGGAGTGGCAGGAACCTGTTCGAGTATTTGCAGGGCCCGGATGAAATGCTTTCTTGCCTGGTCGATTGATCCTGCATTGAATTCAGCCTGTCCCAATTCCGCCCACAACTGATAGGTGGAGGGTGCCATCGTCACGGCTTCTTGCAGCAGGGAGGCTGCCTCGGCAAACCGCCTTTCGCCGCTAAGGATGCCGGCTTCCCTCCTGCGAAGATCAACCTCCAGTTCGGAGATGTGGCTTTCGTTTTTTCTCCCGCCTGCCTGGCCTGTTTTTCGACGATACAGTTGGTAACATTTGGCCGCCTCGTGTAACTGCCCCTGCAATTCCAGCCTCCGGCCGTGATAGAAATAATAATCGGGCAGCACCTCCGGCCGGGGAAGTATCCTGAAGTATTTCTTCAGGAGTGTGTCGTTTTTCCCGGAAAAAGCGTATTTGAAGCACAGATGGAGGATATGGCGGCGCATGGGGAAAGTCACGCCGTACCAGAGAGCCTGATCGGCGAACGCAATGGCCTTATCCGGTTCGCCCTCCATATAATAATGCTGGGCGAGGTAGGACAGCAGGAACGGATTGTGGGGAGATTCCCGGAGTTTTTCTTGTAGGATGGCCAGGTTTCGCCGGCGTTTGCCTTTAATATCGGCCTGGTAATTATATCCCTTGTGCAAAATCCGGACCTTACCGGCCGATACCAGTGTTCTGTGAATATGCAGGGTCTCATGGATGGCCGATTCATAATGGACGTCCGGATGATTCCGGTAGAAACGGATCAGCCGGTGGATTAGCGACACCTCCCCGCTTTCTTTGGTACTCAGATTGTGAATGTCGAGATAATAGCCGAACGCTTCCTCCCAGGGGTAGGTCTGGTAAAACCATGGAATATCGTTCCTGCAAATTTCTTCGTCGGCATCGAGTTGAAGGATCCATGGATTTTTTGCATGAGCCAGGGAGGCATTTCTGGCCTCGGCGAAATCGTTTTTCCAGGTGTGGTTATATACCGAAGCCTGAAACTCGCGCGCAATATCGATCGTCCGGTCTGACGAGCCGGTATCGACAATCACCATTTCATCCACCCATTCCTGCACGCTTTTGAGGCAGGAGGCGAGATGGCGTTCCTCATTTTTGACGATCATGCATAACGAGACCGGCAGTTTATCCATAGGTACGGAGATTTATCGCCCGAAAATACGGCCGTCAGGCGAAAATAGGATGGTCCGGATCTCTTTTCCGGGCTTCCTCAAAATAAGTCTCTGCCTTTTCCTCATGTCCCGCCCCTTTCATCAAATCTCCCATCATGATCCAATTTTCGACATCGTCAGGGTTGGTCGTGATGCGGTCTAACAAATATTGGGCGGCCTCATCATATTGTTCTCTCAGGATGTAGAGCAATACCTGGTTCCGGTGTGCCGCTTCCAGATCTTCCAGCTCGATGGCTTCACGGAGATCCTTTTCGGCGGATTCCAGATCGCCCTGATTCATTTTTGCAAAGGCTCTAAGATTAAACAACCTGGAGTCGTAGGGCGCATTTTCGATAGCCTGATCCAGTGCGATGATGCTTTTTTCCCATTCATATTGATACTGATACGCCATTGCGCTGATATGAAAGGGATCGGCAGCTTCCGGGTTTTCTTGTTGCAGCCGGGCGGCAAGCTGCAGACAGCGGTCGAAATCCTCCTGTTCAAGGGCCTGGAGGCAGGCTTCAAGTTGTACGTCGTAAGAAGGCATGTCAGGGTTCCTTTTGAGATTTTAGCTTTTTCAGGATTTCGGGAAGATTCACCGAATCCGGTTTGGTGGAGGCGAGAGAATCGCGGTTTTCAAATTTCACACGATCCATAATTTCATCACGGACAATCGAGACATCGCGCGGGGCATCGATCCCCAATTTGATTTGGTTCCGGTTGATTTCAACGACCGTGATTTTGATGTTGTCATTCAGGTAAATTCCTTCACCCTCTTTGCGGGAGAGAACCAGCATGGTTTTTCCTCATGTTGATTGCATGGTGACATAATCAAGAATATACTGTTCTCCCCTTTGTTCTTCTACATCCACGATAATCGGCGCCTTCAGGGAAAGGTGCGAAACGGAGGGATCCAGTTTCAGGATCACGTAAGCAGCCGTCTTTGGATGTTCATTCAGAATCTGCATGAGCTGAGGGTAGTAAACCTCGTGTGATTCCTCATCCAGGTCGTCGGAATCGATCAATGTTAAAGGAACTACCGGAAGATGATACGTTCCGCCCTGGCTTACCATCCACACAAGCGGCTGGTATTCTTCGATACAAACAAAGGCGAAATAACGTTCACTGTCGAGACCAGGGATACCCTTTGGGAAGTGAATAATTTTTGAGTTCTCAATGCTCATCGGGCCGAATACCCGTGAGTTAATCATGGTTGAATCAGGCGTTTTCGACATAAGAACCGGCTCAGACATGCGATTATGATTACATGTAGTTGGCAAGGTTGTTGTTCATGATCTGGGTGTGAACGGATAATGCAGCTGTATAAGCAGTTTGAAGGCTCTGGAACTGGCTGATCACAGAAGCGAAATCGGCATCGGTCAGATTACTGACATTCGACTTCAGGTTGATGTTGCTGGTCTCGTACTGCTGATTGGTAAATTGCATCTGATTAATAGTATTACCAAGCGAGCTGCCCATATCGCTCACATGAGATACGGCGTCGTCCACATTATCCATTTCGTCGTTAACCGCCTGGGTGTCGCCGCTGCGCAGATCCGCCTCAATACGATCGAACAGATCGAACAGCGTGTCACCGCTTTTGTAATCATTGATAGTGTTTCCGTTTTTGCTCACATTTACCGTAGTGCTGTCGCTGATACGGATGGTGAGATCTTCAGAATTTCCGCTGTAGTTCACGGTCCCGTCGGTAGCTATTGAGAAGGGAGGGTCTCCGGATTTTGTTCCTGCGAAAATATAACGACCCTGAATCTGTGTGTTGCCAAGTTCTACGAAAGACTGCTTGAGCTGATCGATGTTGTCGGCCAGAGTGTTCAGCTCATCCTGAGAGAGCGTTCCGCCGTTTGCACCTTTGGTGACAATCGTTTTCAATTGTGTGAGGTTATCCAGCATTTGGCTCACTGCCGTGCTCGCTGCGGTGGCCTGATTCAGTCCTGCATCGATATTCGCCTGATATTGTTCATTTTTACCGATCTCGGCTTCGATATCCCGGCCGTCTGCAAAGGCGATAGGATCGTCGGAAGGTTTGTTTACCCGTTTTTCCGTAGCCAGCTGCTCCTCGAGCCTGGCCATCTCCGAACGGTTCCGGTTTATATTTTGCAGGAAGTTGTTGATATAGCTTTGTTCTGTAATTCTCATAGGCGGAGCATCAGAGCATTGAGATAAGGGCGTCAAACATTTTCTGTGATATGGTTACCACACGTGCATTTGCCTGATAAGCATTTTGGTACTTAATCAGGTTGGTCAGTTCTTCATCCAGGTTCACCGCGGAGACACTTGCCTGTTGATTATCCAGCAGGTCCTTGGCGGAGTTGAGTGTTTCGATGCTGTTTGTCAGAGTGGTAATCGTAGTACCGGTTGAACTGGCGATAGAAGCGGCATTTTCCTGAAAGCTTTGTCCGTTCATGGTCCCATCGCTGCCCAGGTCGAACAATTGCAGAGCGATTTTATTATTGCCTACTTCTCCGGCTGCGTCAGACGCGGCAATGCCGTTTGGATTTCCCTCCAGAAGAGGGTTCAGAGAAATTGTCTTTGCCGTGGTATTGTTGGGGTCGAAGAAATCAACGCCTGTATTGTCGTCGAGATTGTATCCGGTTTCATGAATGGCATTTACCTTTTCAACCAATGTTTTTGCCAAAGTATTCAATTGATCCTGATAGCCGGGGATGACCTTGTCATAAACATTGATATCGGCACCTATAGTACCGCCGGTTACATCGAGGGTCTTTCCATTATCCAGCCTCAGGCGTATCTGGCTGTTGTCGGTATCTTCTTCAGCCTGAATATGTCGTACCTGGTCGTTATGCAGTACCACCATCGAACCCATTCGTATCTCAAAGTCGCCGTTTTTATTCTGCAACACGCTAAAATCGACCAGTTTAGCCAGATCATTCAGTTTTTGAGTACGCAGGTCCATCGAATGATTATCGGGGTTGCCTGTGGTCTGGCCGGAGAGAATCGGCTGGTTGAGATTTGCAATATCGTTGAGGATGCTGTTTACCTGTGTGAGATTCTGGCGGACGGAATCGGCCGTATCTTCTTTCAGGGATGTCAGCCCGGCGTCGAGTTCATGGAAGCGGGTGGTCAGTGCCGAGGTCTGATTCAGCACGTCGTTGCGAAGCGTCTGATCTTCGGCACGGTTGGAGAGGTTGCCGAATGCATTAAAAAAATTGCCGAGCAACTGGTCCAGGTCCTGTCCTCCCTGCGTAGATAAATGCGTTTCTATTTGCTGATAGATTTTCTGCTGTTCCTGTTTTGATCCAATCTCACTTTGTTTATCCCGGATCTGGCTGTCGAGGTTGGTGTCATGCAGGCGCTGAATTTCCTGAATCGTTACTCCAAGTCCGATCGTCATACCATTATGACGGTAACCCGGAGACGGGGTGGCATCCATGCGCTGGCGGCTGTAACCGGGAGTATCGGCATTTGCAATATTATTGCCGATGACGTCCATAGCCGTGCGGCTGGCCAGCAGTCCCCGTTTGGAAATTTCTAACAGCGGATCCATGGCAATCAGACGGTTTGGTTAATCATCCGGACAAGACCAGCCCCCTGGGTGGTATGGCCGTTGTGGGTATAGTGCATGGCATGCTGGTTGCTGAGCGCATAAATTTCCCGAAGCGTGTGCGACACATGATCCTGGGCAAATTCCAATAGCTTGATCAACTGAGACTGAGCCTTTTGAGTCCGGCTGATTGCAGCCAGCAGCTGATCCCGTAAAGGTTCAAATTCTTCCCGTAGTTGTCCGACCTGTTTCAGCAGGGAAGACAACGTGGGGGGAGAGGCGTCTACATTCATCTCCTCGAAAGCCAGGCCAAGCACCCGCTGAAATTGTTGCTCATGATGGTTGAGAAGGTCCGTCATGTCGAGCTGTTGCTCGGCGTGTTCTACAATTTCTTCAAAATTATTTTCTACAACCGCCTGGAGCTGCCGATGGATGAGCCCTTCCATCTCTCCGAAAGTATTAATCAATTGCTGAATACTTTCATGAAGAGACGGATAGCTTGAAGCGATCTCAGGTTGCGTTGCCGCGTGCTGTGTTGTCATGATGAGGATGATGATTCAGGTTTCTGATCCCAGTATTTCAGCAGCATATCAGCGATACCAAGCTTATGCTTTGATGCCAGCTCCCGGGCCAGTACTTCATTGACATGAGAGCGATAAATTGCCGCTACTCCTTTGTATCCATCGTTATCGGACATCTTGAAAGTGCCTTTAGTCATCTCCCGGACGAGTTCAAGTGCAAAAATCTGCTCAAACTGCGTTGCTGTTTTCTGCTTCTTTTCCTCTTCATCAGCAATTTGATTTTTCTTTAAATCAATGGGTTTTCCGGAGGATATGGGTTTTAGTTCCATCGGAGATTCATATTACATGATGATGAGTTTGCCTTTCAACGCGCCTGCCCGGTCGATAGCCTGGAAAATGGCGATAATGTCGCGCGAGTTCAGCCCCAGCTTATTGAGTGTGGCGGAAAGCTGAGCGACTGTGGTGTTGTTTTGCAGAACAAATGATTTTGCTCCCTGCTGAGCGATTCCTGCCTGCGGAATATTGCCCTGTACCGTGGTGCCCTGCTGTGC
This sequence comes from uncultured Chitinophagales bacterium, assembly GCA_964572735.1. Lineage (GTDB taxonomy): Bacteria > Bacteroidota > Rhodothermia > Balneolales > DATFMH01 > DATFNI01. The sequence continues at coordinate 31,389 of CAZNHE010000002.1, forward strand.
AAAGGGCGCTGGCTGGGAAACGTATGGAAGAAGCCGGGTTTGTATCTGAACATTGCCATGGCTGACCATCACTTCGCCGATGCGTACATTGCCTCCGGCAACGATAGTCCCTGTACGTTCATTGATGACCACGCGTGCGGGTACTTCTACCTGTACCTGGGTTTCCATCACTTTTGCGATGAACTGGTTCATGGTTCCCGTATTCGTCGCCGTCTGAGGCCAGTCTACCGAAATCAGGCCGGCATTCTGAACGCTTGTTTTTGTTCCGGTGGACTGAGCGATGGCATCGGAGATGCGCTGCGCATTGGTGTAATCCGGATTCAGCAGTACCAGCCCGAATGGTTGTTTGTTGTTAGGAGAGAAAGTCTGATTCTTTATCACGATCCCGCCATTCGGGATGGTGGCGGTCAGCGAAGGGTTTTGGGAGACGCGCGCGCCGGGCACTTCGGCTGAAAGGTCTCCGGCGACCAGCGCACCCTGGGCACGTACTTCAATATCCTTATTATTGGGATCGATCAGAGGTGTTTGCAACAACACACCACCTGCCAGACTGGATGCGTCGCCCAGTGAGGAAACGGTTATATCTACATAACTCCCTTTGGCATTATAAGGACTAACCCTGGCCGTTACCATTACAGCCGCTACATTTCGTGTTTGCAATTGGTCGGGATCGACGGTAATGCCAAATTTTTTGAGCATATTGGCAATCGACTGAACGGTGAAAGTGGCACCCCGCCTGAACATTGTCCGGTCACCCGTCCTGTCCAGGCCGGTAACCAGCCCATAACCGATCAGGACATGCGAGTTGGCATTCTGAATCTTGCACAGGTCCTTGATTTTAATTTGGGCGCGTGTATTTGAAATCGCTCCACCGAGTAATGACAGGCATAAAAGACCTGCCAAAATAATCCTTTTTGTCATTTTCGTATCAGCCTCCCGCTCCTTTGAATGCCGCAACTCCCAGAGCAAGTCCCAATACTACAAAAAGAGTTTTTCTCACAAATCCCGGCCGGTGGCGCACGTTTCCTTTTTTCAGATAGGTGATATGTGCATTGGCGATACGATAAGAAAGCACGCTGTTATCAGGAGATATGTCCTGCGGGCGCACATATCCCTCTAAATCCAGGGTATGAATCTCCCCGTTAATCTCGGTGCTTCGTTTTCCCACGATATATAAGTTGCCGTTTGCACCGACCTTCTCGACCCGTGCCGTCAGAGTTCCCTTTAATAATTGATTTTGCACGCTGGAGATATTATCGGCTGTGTTGTAGTCGAGGCTGGCGCCGGCGCCGAAAACAGGGAGAAACTTGGTGAGTGTACCTGTTACGGATCCCGAGGCCTTTCCTGTAGAGTTGGATTTGGTACTCGCCGTGGTATTGCTTTGACCGCTGATATTTTCAGCCAGCACAACGGTGATGGCATCTCCCACCTGGCTCGCCTTATAATCCTGATATAATGAGTTCTGGGCAGCGACCACGCCGGGTAAGAGGATCAATCCGGCTATAATGAGGATACTCCGAAACAGGACTGTCAATTTCACAATGTTTTCTCCCATTTGACTTTAGATGCGTTTATAACGGTAGCTATATAGGTTTTCCTGGTTTCTTTACAGTAGACCCGGATTCGCTCTCCCGGGGATCCGGGCTGCCGGGCGACGCACAACAGACGCAGAAAAATGCCTTTGTCATGGTATTCAAGGGTGATGTTGTCTCCAAAATTGATGACCGGCGGATTGTGGATGCTCGATACGGGCACCGGTTTCCCGGCGGAAAGCAGCCGTTCGGAGACTTTGCCTTCTATCGAATTGACTTCCTTCAGATAGTTCCCCTGCAGACGGGTCATTTTGATCCAGCTCGTTTTAAACTGGAGTGTATCCAGGGGCTTATTCGGCATAATGCGTTCTCTGGGTACCGGCAACTGCTCCCAGACGTCGACAAAAAACTGGACTTGCCCCTGTCCGGCTTGCCCGTGAGAGGTGAAAGTCACTTCAGCCATGGCGTAGCCCGATGGGAGACCGGGGCGGCTCAGTTTGATGTTCGTGATCTGAGCAGGAGTCACATCCCGGAATGAATCCGGAAGGTACCGCAGGCTTACGTCGAAGCGGTAGGTATCCTTCCCATATTCCTGAACAAGCTGGTGTTCTATTCGTTGTACGAGATACCGGGAAAGCGATTCACCGGAAACCTGCAGGTTGAGAAATAGTGCTATAATCAGAAGAGCCGGCATTCAGAATGAGTTCTACCGCTTTATGCTGTTGGTGAGCGACATCATCTGATCGGCCGTCTGTACCATTTTCGAATTGATTTCATAGGCCCGCTGGGCGGATATCAGAGAGACCATCGCGTTGACGATATCGACATTCGAATTTTCGAGGTATCCCTGTTCAATGGTGCCGAAACCATCGATACCGGGGGTACCCAGATAGGGCTGTCCGGAGGTTTCGGTAGCTGCATATAAATTGTTGCCCAGCGCCCGCAATCCCTCCGGATTAACAAATCGCGCCAGCTCCATTTGTCCGAGATCGACCGGGTCGGTCTGTCCCTGAAGCATAGCCTGGATGACGCCGTCCTTTGAGATTTGAATGCTCTCGGTATTGGGAGGGACCTGTATTTGGTTCACCAGAGGCAGTCCCGAACTGTTGACGATGGTTCCGTCGGAATTGAGCGTGAACGTGCCGTCACGAGAATAAGCGACTGATCCGTCAGGACGCAGGACCTGAAAGAACCCTGTCCCGCTGATCGCCATATCCAGCGGATTTCCCGTGCTCTCAAGGGAGCCTTCCGAGAAATTACGAATCGTGGCGGCCGGCCGGGAGCCGTTCCCGATCTGTAAAACAGGTGCGTCGTCTGTCGAACCATTTGCTGTCTGGCCGTTATTTGAGCCGTTTATTGTTTGATAAAACAGGTCTTGAAAGGCGATGGTGCTTTTCTTGAAACCGGTCGTATTAACGTTTGCCAGGTTATTTGCGATGTTGTCTACCGACATTTTCTGGGCGTTCATGCCCAATGCCGCAGTTTGGAGTGCTCGAAACATAATGTTTTGGTCTTAATTAAAATTTTCCCAATGAAGTAGTGACTTTTCCGAGTATTTCGTTGATTGACTGCATGGTACGCTGTTGCGATTCGAATAATCGCATGTTGGTTGTCATCGCAATCATTTCTTTAAGTGGATTGACGTTCGAGGTCTCATAAAAGCCCTGCGAGAGGGTGCTTTCGGTATCAGGCAGGGGGGGGCTCCCGTCTTTGGTTGTCATATACGAATTACCGAGGCGTTTCAGGTTATCGTAATCCGATACTTTTGCCAGTTGAATCTTGTCCGCCTGCACGCCGTTGATGGATATAGTGCCGTCTTTCGCAATTTTCAGATGAGCATTTGCCGCGCCGGGAGAGCCGTCCCGCAAATCGGGAAGATAGATTGCCCCCGTTTTCCCCTGTACATAGGCATTATTCGAGTCCCGCAGGAAGCCCTCAGAATCAATGTGAAACCGTCCGTCCCGGCTGAGCACCACCCGGCCGTCATCATTAACGAGGAAGAACCCTTTGCCATTGATCGCCACATCCAGGGGATTATCGGTCTTTTGCATCTCTCCGACAGCCGGACTGGTCGTATCCTGCGCCTGAGGAATGGCTACGGTACGGCCGTCTACAGCTTTCTGAAACGCGTTAAAAAAAAGAGTTTCGGCTTTGTAGCCCGGAGTATTGATATTTGCCAGGTTGTTTGCTGTTACACCCTGAGCCTGAAAGAGGGTTTCCAGTGCCCTCATCGATTGTCTCAACTGGTCAATCATAGCGAATGAGTGAAAATCATAGCATTCTCGTTTATCCCCGGAGGGTTCAAACCGTATGCCACGACCTTTATCACCTTTTCGCGTGTTGCAGAGAGGCTTCCTCCTCTGTGCTTCAGGAAAGAATTGCCGGATTGAGGAAAGATATAGTTTAGCGGACGGTTGTTAATTGATGGGAGTTGTCGCCCCTGAATTGCCAGATTCGTCTCTCTCGTTCTCTGAAGGAGGCCACAGGGCATTCGGCACTTGCGTCCCAAAGCCGGGAAATCGCAGCCGGCAGAGGCCCCATTCCCTCAACAATAAGTAGCTAACCTTTTGAGGCGGACGATTCCGGCTCCTTCTCTCTGACTTCAATATAGTCGGCCTCTTCAATGTCGTCAAATGACCGCGGACGTTTCCCGGAATAAAAATTCGCCTTTGCGTTCCTCCCGGATGCCGGATTATGCATGCCGGGCTGAAACTTCTTGCCACTTGTGCCAAGCTTTTTGTAGAAGCGGACGAAAGCCCATACCAACAGTATCAATAAAAGCAGATCAAGCATAGCAGATCAGTTAACCGGGAATAATGTGTGTATGTGTATTACGAACAGGTGCGTAAAATATTTGCTCGTCGATGTAATCCAGATGTTTCTTATTGTTCACAAAATCAATCTCACTGGCATTTATGATCATGAGCGGAGAACGGTCGTAATGATGGAAAAACTGATTATACACGTCATTGAGTTCCTGCAGATAGCCCGGATCGATATTTTGTTCATACCCGCGGTCGCGCATTTCAATGTTGTAAAGCAATCGTTCCACGGTGCATTGGATGAACACCACCAGATCCGGTTTCGGTGTCTTCGTCTGCATAATATTAAATATTTTATTGTAAAGTGCCAGTTCGTCTGCCGACAGGCTGACGCTCGCAAAAATGCGATCCTTCTCGAAAAGGTAATCTGCGATCACCAGATCGTGAAACAGCTCTTTATTCAGGATTTTCTGCTGCTGGTGGTAGCGTGACGCCAGGAACGATAGTTGCGTCTGGAAGGCATACCGCTCCATATCGGCATAAAACCGGGGTAGGAACGGGTTTCCCTCCAATTCCTCCAGGACCAGTTTGGCGGAATGCCGTTTAGCCAATAGTTCGGCAAGAGACGTCTTGCCCGCCCCGATAACTCCTTCGATAGCGATGAAATCGAACTGGTTCATGGATCACCGTCCCAGGATAAAGATGTCTTTGTAATTCTGATTTTTGGAGCGCATGTTATCATTTCTTCTATAAATTTGCCACTCAAAGGGTCATGCCAGTCCGGAGCGATGTCGGAAAGCGGCAACAGAACGAAGAGTCGTTCAGAATAAGCCGGATGAGGGATATGCAATTTCTGTTTCGCCACAGACCGGTCTCCGTAAACGATGATGTCGAGGTCGATAACCCGATCCGACCAGCGCGGTGCGCGGGGATCTCTTCCTTGCCGGTATTCAAAGGTTTTGCATTCGTGCAACAAATCCTGCGGGCTGAGCAGGGTTTCCAGACGAACCACGGCATTCAGATAGTCGCTTTCCGAGGGGCCGACCGGCTCGGATTCATAAATGGGAGAAGCGACAACCCGGGCCGTTGACAGGGTCGCCAGAAAGCGACAGGCCCGCCGGAGATAGCCCAGCCGGTCTCCCATGTTCGATCCCAGCGCGATATAGACGGTTTGTTCCATCTGCGCCGGAGGAATCAAAGGCTCGTCAGTTCGATCTGATGTTCGAGATCCTGGAGAATACGTTTGTGTTTCGAACTGGTCTTTAAACGCTCCTTGATCGTAGAGACCGCATGAATCACAGTGGAATGGTCCCGTCCGCCGAAATGCAGGCCGATTGTTTTCAGACTCGATTTTGTGTATTTCTTCGACAGGTACATGGCGATCTGGCGCGCCTCCACGATCTCCTGCTTGCGGGTTTTGTCTTTTAATTTGTTGGTATCCATCCCGAAATATTCGCACACATGGCTCTGGATGCTCTCGATAGAAATATGGGCGCGGGAATCCTTGATCATATCCTTGAGGATGCGTTTCGAAGTCGTCAGGTCGATCTCGTCAAGTCCCTGAAGCGAAGAAGCGGCCAGCAGCTTGATGATCGCCCCTTCCAGATCGCGGATGCTGGACTTGAAGTTGTGGGCGATAAATTCGATGACGTCAGGATCCAGTTCTATACCGTTGTCGTGCGACTTGCGTTCCAGGATCGCACACCGTGTTTCGTAATCAGGCATCTGAAGATCGGCGCTCAGACCCCAGTTGAACCGCGAAATCAATCGCTCCTCGATATCCGGAATGTCTTTCGGGGCCCGGTCGCTGCTCAGGACGATTTGCTTGCCCTCCTGGTGCAGTGTATTGTAGATATGAAAAAACTCCTCCTGTGTTTTCTCCTTGCCACTAAAAAACTGGATGTCGTCGACGATAAGGCAGTCGATATTTCGATAGAACATAGAGAATTCACTCGCTCTGTTGTTCCTGATCGCATGGACGAACTCGTTCGTAAAGCTTTCCGAGGATATGTAAAGTACGGATTTCTCTTCCCCGTATTCTTGTTTGATCTTATTGCCGATGCTTTGTGCCAGGTGGGTTTTACCCAGGCCCACGCCGCCATAGAGGAAAAAAGGATTGAATGAATTTTTCCCCGGGTTTTCGGCAATTGCCAGCGAAGCGTTCCGTGCCAGCCGATTGCAGTCCCCCTCAATAAACCGTTCAAAAACGTAGCTCGGATTCAGGTTGGAATTGATCCGTGTCTTCCGGATTCCCGGGATTACAAAGGGATTGTGAATTTGTTGCGGAGGGTAATACAACGCGTTCCCATGCTCCGCCGTATGATGCACCGGCTGCTGGGGCAGACGAACAGTGCGCGAATCCACGGAGGTGCTCGATTTTTCCAGTACAATCGAGTATTCCAGCTTGCCATCCGGACCGATGACTTTCGAGATCGTGGAGCAAAGCATATTATAATAGTGCTCCTCCAGCCATTCGTACCAAAACTGTGACGGAACCTGGATCGTCAGCGTCTTGTCCTCCAGACGAAGCGGTTTTATAGGTTCAAACCAGGATTTAAATTTTTGGTAATTAATGTTGTCCCGAATGATCTCAAGACAACGTTGCCAGATCTGATGAGCACTTTCAGACTCAGAACCAATTGTAGGCGATACCTCAGTCACGGTAACAAGCTAATCTTTACATGTTCAATATTAATTCAGGGGATTATTACACATCAATCCTCCGGGAGTTATCCACATTGTCCTCGCCCGAAATATAGGCACAGTGGGAGGAAAATGATAATTTCCCGAACCTATGTCAAACAATTAGTGGCCGGATAGGAAGAAAGTTATCAACATTGCTGTTAACACGGTTGTGTATTGGGTGACAATGGGTTATGTAAAAAAGAAAAAGAGATGTGGAAAAAGCTTGCATCTTGTTAATCCCTCTGCAAAACAAAGCATGCGGCATCGACAAAGGCAAAAATAGTTGTGACGAAAAGTTTTACACAAATTATCCACATCTTTATTACCGGTTTGATAATCTATCGAGTTACCCGTTTTAATCCGTTCTCAACCAACGTCTTAAGAGTTATCCTTTGTAAAGGGCTGAAATAATACGGTTTTTCCCGTTATAATCTTTATGGAGGGTGCTCTTCCAGATGGGCGGCTGGAAAAGTTCAAGAAGTTCATCGCCGAAATCTTCGTGAATTTCGAGGAACAGGAATCCTTCTTTCTTCAGGGATTGCTCTCCCATAGCTTTGAGCGCACGGTAAACCTTCATCAGGTCGCCGGTGAACAAAGCTATCTCCGGCTCGAAATCCCGAACTTCCGGCTCGACAGACAGCCGCTCCGAGTCAGGGATGTAGGGGGGATTCGATACGATCACATCCAGTTGCTGCGTAAGGTCTTCCTGAAAGGTCGCCCTCTCGAAGAAATCGCCTTTCAGAAAATGGACTTCAGTTCCGTTCAGATCGGCGTTCTTCCGGGCCAGTTCCAGAGCCGGTTCGGAGCAGTCGAGAGCATGAATATCCCAATCGGGGCGTTCTTTTTTCAGAGAGATGGCAATGCAGCCCGATCCGGTACCCACATCCAATAGAGTGAGTGGGGGGACCGGCGGCATTTGTTCAAGAATGAGCTCTGCCAGCCGTTCTGTCTCCGGCCGCGGGATGAGCACGTGCGGAGTAACGTGCAGCCGGACATGCATAAAATCCGTGTAGCCGATAATATACTGGAGTGGTTCATGCCTGGCGCGGCGCCTGACGTGCTTCCGCAATACGGCGAGCTCTGCTGAGGAAAGCGGCCGGTCGTACTGGAGATAGAGATTAAGCCGCTGCGTCTGTAAAACATCTGCAAGAAGCCATTCAATACTTAGCCGCGGGGAAGGGATCTTCTTTTTCCTGAACCAGGCCGTTCCCCAGTTGATCATAGAAAGGACGGTCCACTCTTTAGGAATTTCGGGCATTATGGCGGATTATTCGGCCTCCTGAGCCGAAGTGCCTTTGACCTCCTGAACCGTTAACCCGTATCGTTTGGCATAATCCGTGACGAAATCGACAACCTGATCCATCAGAGGACGTTCATTGTCCAGCGAACTGCCGCGGAAGCCCATGCGCCCCCCGGTGGGAAGGATGTTGATCTTGAGACTTTTTTCTGAAAATTCGAAAACGGCCGTCATGGCTGTACTTGAATTGAGCTGTCTTTGATATTCTTCAAAAACAAAAACCATGAGGGCATCTTCGTTCTGTGAAGGATTGTACTGGTATGAATACTTTGGCTTGATTTCCTCCAGCAATGAGGGACCAAATCGCTTCAGGGTATCGGCAGGTCCAAATACTATGAACTTTCGTGCTGACTCCATACGTTATATAGTTTTCGGATAAAGCCTGTGTTATACAGCAGATAAAAAACACATTGATAACCGTAATCAGGCAGTTTACAAAAATTTCACCCGGAAGATAAGGGCAAAATCGATTAAGGCAAGTGATGTTCGATATTTTCTTTACATTTTGTAGGATTTTACGTCAGAATTATGAATTTTTCGGACCTGTGGATCGTTGATCATCCAAACATTGAGATTATTAACCGCATCCCGATTCCGGCTGAAGCTAATGAGTGATAATTATTTATGAAATATTTGATTTCCCTTTTGATTGCGGGAGTCATCCTGAGCGGAACAACAGCGGTTTTTGCTCAGATTGGGAGTCAGCCACCGGTATTGCCGCCGGGAGAACCGAAAACCCCGGTGTCTGAAAATCTGCATAGCGGATTAGCGGTTCAGATTATGCTGACCAATTTCGGCTTTTCGGTGGGAGGGCAGTATCGGCACGTGATTAGTCCGCTCACGGAGATAACCGCCAGCCTTCGGATAGGAGCACTCAAAAATATCTCCGAACAGACCATAACCACTATTTTCGGCCAGGAAATCCCCCACAAGTTTAACCGGGCCTTTACCGTTCCGCTGATGTTCGGTGTGCGGGAACGCCTATTTCCAAAAATGATTGAGGATAATTTCCGGGTTCATCTTTCAGCCGCCGTCGGACCTGCCATGGCGTTTGTCTACCCTTACTTCAAGGATTACAATAAGAATAAGATCCGTGATCTGGGTGAAATCTTTCAACTGCCGGATAGCACTCTCATTCAGGAGCCTTATGAACCTATCAATGATGCGTTATCCGGATGGGGAGACGGACACCTGAAATGGGGAACAGCCGGCGAGATTGCCATATCGGTTGATCTGGGGAAAATGAAGAATATAGGCACGCTTAGTTTCGGCTATTATTTCAATTATTTTCCTACCGGTATCCAGATGCTGGAGCCGCGGCAATATAAGACCAACCCACAAACCGGGCAGCGCCAGTACGATCCAAAGACTGGAGAGTTTTTGACTACCGAAGGATCGGCCATCCAGAAATATTTTGGTACGCCGGTTATTTCCTTTACCATCGGGGGAATGTGGTAGCGAAAATCGGTTTGTCGTGTTGTCAGGGATCGGCTAGTTCATTGAGGTGTGTCATCATGTGGTTAAGAGAAGGGAAAATCAGGTCGGGCTCGTGAGGAAGGAGCTCTGCAAGGGAATAAGAGCCGGTCGGCAGAGCGATAGCCTTCATCCCTGCGGAACGGGCGCATCGGATGTCGTGAGGGGTATCCCCGATAACCCAGCATCTGTCGCTGAGAAATGTTGTTTTGTAGATTTTTAACGCTGCCTTCAGGGCAATTTCAGGGAGATGGGCGCGATCGGCATGCAGGTTACCGTAAGCACCGAATGAAAAATAATGATCCAGTCCGGCCGTACAGAGTTTGAGCCGGGCCGATTCATCAAAATTTCCGCTCAGGATTCCGACAGTGATCCCTCTCCTTTCACAGTACTCCAGAATTTCGCGTGACCCCGGCAGTATCTCAATATGTCCGGGTTTCAATTTTTGGCGCATGGAATCGAGATAAGCATTTTTCAGAGAGGTAAAAGACTCTTCATCCTCCGGATCGCCGGTCAGCCGGGTGAAAATGTAGTGATCCGTACGCCCCGCGAAATTGATTTGGTCAAGGCAGGAGGGATCAATACGATGGAGGCGCAAAATCTCCCGGATGATCCCTCGTGTAAAACCACGTTGAACATGCAGCAAAGTCCCGTCGATATCGAAAAGCAACAGTTGGGGAAGCATTGATTTATTTCCGGGTTTTTATTTCCAATATATTTCGGCGATAATCACCGTGTACTTTTGAACGACCAAAGCAGAAAGTTATGTATGCCGATGCCGTAAATCCGGCCGCATTTATCCAGCCGCAATATACTGAAACGGGTGCTCCGCCTATCCCGCCGGCGCCGGTGAACCCCGCGTCCGTGACGCCGCTGTTCAATCTGCCGGATCAGGGGTCCCGCCTTGATGAGAAACGTCATCCCGATCATTCAAAGTACGCGGATACAGAAGGTGTACCCGAAGAGGAATCGGGACCGGCGGAGTTGTTTCAACTCACCACAAACGCCCGTTTCTATGACCTCCTGCGCTCGTTTCTGATAAACGGCCTCGGCCAGCTTGTGTTGTTGCGCGATCAATGGCGGCGCCAGCTTGGCATCAAGCCGTATACATTTGCTACTCAGGCCACGCGCCAGTCGCCTCTTATGCCTCCCGCCCGCGACCAGAGCTATAACAGCATACTTGCTTTTCATCAAAATCCACCGGGGCGCAGATTCACCGGCGGGATGTAACCCGATTCTACGGTTACCGGAGAGAGCATTCTATTCTTTTTTCACGGCAAGAAGGGCGTTTCCTGTCAAAAAATTTACCCGTACCTTGGCAGGTAACATTTTCCACGAAAAAATTAAATGAGAAAATATTATGAGCTATATCGAACAAATTAATGCCAGGCAGATTCTTGATTCAAGGGGTAACCCGACCGTTGAGGTGGATGTCGTACTCGATGATGGCGTTGTAGGTCGCGCTGCGGTGCCCTCGGGCGCCTCTACCGGCGAGCATGAGGCTGTAGAGCTTCGTGATGGCGACGAACAGGCCTTTTTGGGAAAGGGAGTGCTCAACGCCGTGGAAAATGTCAATGGAAAAATTGCAGATGAACTGCTGGGTTCGGATTGCTACGATCAGGTAGAAATCGATAACCTGTTGATTGAACTCGACGGAACTCCAAATAAGGGCAACCTGGGGGCCAATGCCATCCTGGGCGTTTCCATGGCGGTCGCGCGGGCTGCTTCGGCTTCTCTCCAGCTTCCGCTGTGGCGGTATCTGGGCGGAGTCAATGCCAAGGTGCTCCCGGTGCCGATGATGAACATCATCAATGGCGGCTCCCACGCCGATAATAATGTGGATTTTCAGGAATTTATGATCATGCCTGTGGGTGCGGGAACACTGAAAGAGGCGGTCCGGATGGGCTCGGAGACCTTCCACCATCTTAAAAAAGTTCTTGCGGAGAAAGGATACAGTACAGCCGTCGGCGACGAGGGCGGATTTGCACCGAACCTGAAATCGAATGAAGAAGCTATCGAAGTGATCCTGCAGGCCATTAGCAAGGCCGGCTACAAGCCCGGAGAACAGATCATGATTGCACTCGATCCGGCAACTTCCGAATTTTATGACCCCGCCAACCAGGTATATGAACTGAAATGGAGCACCGGCGAAAAGAAGGATTCTGCCGCTCTGACCGAATACTGGACGGATTGGATAAGCAAATATCCGATCATTTCTCTGGAGGATGGTATGGCCGAAGACGACTGGGAGGGCTGGAAAAGCCTTACAAACGCTATTGGCGAACGTACTCAGCTGGTCGGAGACGATTTGTTTGTAACCAATACCGATCGCCTGGCCACCGGTATTGAACGCGGCGTTGCCAATTCCATCCTGATTAAACTTAACCAGATCGGTACGGTTACCGAAACCCTGGATGCCATTGAAATGGCTCACAAGAACGGGTATACCTGTGTAATCTCCCATCGCTCCGGGGAGACCGCCGATACGTTCATCGCCGATCTGGCTGTTGCCACTAACGCGGGTCAGATAAAAACAGGGTCAATGAGTCGGACCGACCGTATTGCCAAGTATAATCAATTACTTCGCATTGAGGAAAGTCTGGGGGAAAATGCCATTTTCCTGGGAATTGATGCCATCGGGCTTTAAGATCCGGGGAGATCTTCCTATACGGTCGGCTTCTTCTTCATGATATAAGAATAACAATGTGTTTATTCTTCAGGGATGGGGTCCCGATAGGTGCAATTCCCACAGGAAATTGTATTTTATTCGGAGCTCAGATAAAATCCGTGCTTTCTGTTGCCGGAAGGCACGGATGTTCAATTACTACAAATATGTATTGTCATGAATATCTATGTTGGAAACCTTGCCTGGAGGGCAAATAACCAGGGATTACAGGAGCTGTTTGAACATTTTGGTGCGGTTGATAAAGCAGTGATCATCCGCGACCGGAAGACCAAGAGGTCGCGTGGTTTCGGGTTTGTTGAGATGCAGAACGATGAAGAAGCACAGGCGGCTATCGAAAATCTGAATAATACGGTGTTTATGGAACGGACAATCATTGTGAATGAGGCGAAACCCCGCTCAAGTGAGGATGCCCAGACAAATGAAGGTTAGCCTTTTTTTTATCCTTTCGTTGCCGGCATAACACGATAATATCGGGAAGGCCCAAATCTGGTTTTGGGCCTTCCTTGTTTACGGAGCATGTCTTCCAGGCGATATCCTTTTTTCGGATGCGTATCATATCGATTGAATTATCACATTTCAGGAATCACGTTTCCACCAGCCTTGAATGGGCCCGGCATTTGAACATCATCACCGGCCCGAACGGAGCGGGCAAAAGCAGCCTTATCGATGCGATTCACTATTTATGTATGAGCCGCAGCTTCGTCGCCAACAGTGATCAGTACGTGGTAAATCGGGATGCCGCCTCTTTTTTGATCAGAGGAACATTTGAGGGACAAATCAGGTCCGGTTTTGCCATCACCTGTACGTATTCCCGGGGTGAAGGGAAGAAAATCTACGTAAACGAGAGCCCGCTTGAACGTCTTTCGGATCTGATCGGGGTGGTTCCCGTAGTCCTGCTGAGCCCGGAAGACAAAAAATTGACCAGCGAAGGTCCGGCCGAGCGTCGTTCATTCCTGGACGCCCTCATCAGCCAGATTTCCAAATCGTATCTGCGGGACCTGATCGAATACCGGCGCGTGCTTAGACAGCGAAACCGGTTGCTGTCGGCCTATGACGACGGCCATCTGCCCGCCACGCTCCTGGAGCCCTGGGATGTTCAGCTCGTAGAGGCCGGGTCGCACATCATTGCCATGCGCACACGGATCCTCAACGATTATCGCAGGTATCTGCGGGAGGCTTACCACAAGATGTCGGGCATAGACCTGATTCCCGATTTCGAGTATAAAACGTTCTGCGAACCCTCTGCGGAAATAGAAACAATCCGTGAACAATTCAGCCGGGCACTGGCTCATCAGTCCGAAAAAGAAAGGGAATTGCGCTATACGGTAACGGGTCCGCATCGTGACGACCTGATCTTCACGCTGGATGGTATGGAACTTCGCAAATTCGGCTCTCAGGGGCAGCACCGGCTTTTTGCATTGTCTCTCAAACTGGCTCAGTTATCCTTCTTCACGGAATATCTGGATGATCTTCCCATTTTGCTGCTCGACGATGTATTTGGCGATCTTGATCCGCATAAAATCGAAATACTGCTCGACACACTGGCGTTACACGAAGGACAAACGTTCATCACGGCGGCCAACCCGGTGCCGTTTGATGAGCATATCTCTTTTATAGATGATCGTAACCGGCGATACCAATTGAATGCGGGACGTGTGACTTTGCCGGCAGACGGAAAGGAATGAAGTATGGCTTTTTATCGAAAACAGCCGAAGCCGCTGGGAAAACTGGTCAATGATTTTATGGAGCACTCTCCCTACCGCAGACAATTCCGGAAGGGACGGATTTTATCGCTCTGGCCGGAGATCGCCGGCGATGCCGTTGCACGTCACTGCAGAAACCCCCACTTCGACGGCGACCGTTTTATTGTGCATATCGGTCATCCGGGCTGGCGCCAGGAGGTGCATATGCAGCGCTTTTCAATCATGAAAAGGCTGAACCAGGCGGTAGGGGAGGATATTATTTCGGAGATTATCATCCGTGCGTAATCCCGGTTTGACAATCGAGGTATGCCAGACATATATTGTCTCAAATTTACCTGAAATACAGGGATTCGCATGCAATTTATATGAATAAAGAAACCTGGTCGGCCTACTTCAGGAATCTGTGGGCAAATATTCGCGGAAACGTTTTGGATGATGAGGGCGGCGGCTTTTTCAGGCGTGAAAAAGTCATTGTGTTTATGTTTTCCTTCGGGATTGCGCTGATCCTTTGGTTCCTTGTGAATCTGAGCCGGCCGTTTAACCTGACTATCACCCTTCCGGTTGACCTGGAATCTGTTCCGCCCGGAAAGGCGCTCGCCGAGGATGTCCCCCACCAGGTAACGGTAAATGTGAATGGGGAAGGATGGAAATTGCTTCGTATTTACAGCAATCCTCCCCGCATCAAGCTTCATCCCGTTGCCGGCACCATGAACTTTTATGACGACGTCCGTGGACAATTGAATATGTTTGCGGGAATCGAGGTGGCCAAGGTAATGCCGGCCACGATAGACATAAAGCTGGAAAAAAAGATCACCAAAAAAATTCCGGTCGTCGCCAATGTCCTGGTGAAGACCGACGCCCAATATGAAATGGTAGGCTGGCCCGTGATCATCCCCGACAGTGTGGAAATCTCAGGGGCTCCTTCCGTACTGGCAAAAATCAATAACTGGCCTACGGCCTATAAAGAGATCAAGGGCGCCGATTCCGATATCAATGCGCAGTTATCTTTGATAAGACCGGATCAGATTATTACGCTTGCCCCCCGGCAGGTTGTCTATCGTGCGAAGATACGGGAATATACCGGAGATGAAGTAAGCATAAGCATTCAGACGGATGATCTTCCCGACGGACAGGGTGTTTCCTATAGCCCTCCTACACTCCTCATTCACTTTGGAATACCTATTGACGAATACGAAAGTGCTCAAAAGACGGATATATTTCGCGCTTATGTGCCGTACGGGGATATACTTAAAGATACTACAGGTTTCGTAGCCCCATTGATTGCTATTGAAACGGACAGTTTGCATGTGCGGATACGTTCTTACCAGCCGCACCGGGTGAGATATTTTACGACAAAGCGGAAGTGAATAGAAAGTGTCCGACAATCCCTTGCATCATCGGTCCCTTGTCCGTCCGACCATTTCATCCGTCATTCTGTTTCCAGGTTCTCCAGCTCCTGTAAAGCTTCTTCTATGGGACGGCTGTCTTCAAACCATGAAGTGATCTTCAGGAGCACTTCGTCCACCAGGGCATCGGGGCAGGAGGCGCCGGAGGTCAGCGCGATTGTAACAGGCTGGGGTTGCGGGAGCCAGTCCCGCGTTTCCTTCATCTCGTTTTCCCATTGATCAAAATGCCGGATAGATTCGGGCCCCCTTAGTTCGACGGCATCCCGGACGTGATAAGTCGGGTACTTCTGTTCCAGCAATTCAACAATATGCATTGTATTAGAAGAATTATATCCCCCGACTACCAACGCCAGATCCGCCCCGGCCCCCATCAGGGCATAGGTAGCCGACTGGTTTTCATTTGTGGCGTAACAGAGCGTGTCCGACGTGTCTGCAAAATGCTGATCGACCTGTTCGGCGCCGTATTTCTCCATTGCGGCATTTTTAAGTACCGACATAATTTCAGCGGTCTCCGTGGCAAGCATCGTGGTTTGGTTGATCACGCCAAAATGATGCAGATCCCGGCGCGGGTCGAACTCTTTTGTGCATTTTTTCCCGAAATGATGATCAAATTCATCAACAGGGCGTTTCTCCAGCATGAAATCGGCCAGGAGCTCTGCCTCTTCAACCGTCAGCACGACTACTACCGGTCCGTAACGGGCACTATGACTGAACGTAGCGCGGGTTTCTTCATGCTGATATTTGCCGTGGATGACGATCGAATAGCCCCTGGAACCGAGCTGGTTGCCCCGCTTCCACACTTTCTCGACGAATGGGCACGTGGTATCATATGAATAGGGATCGATGCCATGACTCTTTAGTCTTTCCTGTATCTCCAGAGTGGTGCCAAAGGCAGGTACCATCACAATATCGTCTTTCGTCAATTCATCGAGAGAGATTCTCGGGGTGCCGTCTGTTTCGAACAGGAACCGGACGCCACGCCTGACCAGGTCGGCATTGACATTCGGATTGTGGATCATCTCGCTGAGCAGGAAAACACGTTGATCCGGATGTGCTTCGATGGTGCGGTAGGCGATGTCAATGGCATTCTGGACTCCATAACAAAAGCCAAAATGACGCGGGATAAGAAAACGAACAGGACCCAGATCCAGCAGGATGGGAGTCAGGTCTTTTTTTCTGGGGTCCAAAATCTGGTGGCGATCTTTGATCCGCCGGATGACCGGAGATTTATACAGATCGGGAATATTAAATTGCTTTGCCATGATGTAGCCAAGATCGCAACGAAAAATGAATTTTGAGGGAATCTTATATGAAATTCTTTTTCAGAATGCGGCAGCCGGGAAGATCGGGATCTCGACATTGCCGGCTTCATAACGTTCAGAGGGGCCGGCAATTATCCGGCAGGGACGTCGTCCATGCGAACTCCTACCAGACGGCTGATGCCCGGCTCGGGCATGGTCACCCCGTAGAGCATTTCCGCCTTTTCCATCATTTTTTTGTTGTGGGTGATAATAATGAACTGTGTGTCGTCGATGAAGCGGCGAAGCATCTTCACAAATCGCTCTACGTTCGAATCGTCAAGAGGAGCGTCTACCTCATCCAAGATACAAAACGGGGACGGTTTTACCAGGTAAATGGCGAAAAGAAGTGCGATAGCCGTGATGGTCTTCTCACCGGTCGACAACTGGGAAATGGTGCTCGGGCGCTTCCCCCGGGGGTTGGCAATGATCTCGATGTGCGACTCCAGCGGGTCCTCCGGATTCTCATCAATGCGGAGGTCACATTGATCATTCTCGTCGAAGAGGGTACCGAAAATCGACTTAAAGTTGGTCCGGATTTGCTCAAAGGTCGTAGAAAACCGTTCCAGGGCGGTTTCATTGATTTCCTCAATCGTTTCCTGAAGTTTTTTGCCTGCGTCCGTTAGATCATTGATCTGCTGCTCATAAAAATCCAGGCGTTCCTTCTCCTTTTCGTATTCCTCGATGGCCAGAGGATTGACCTCCCCGATGTTTTTCAGCTTCTGCTTCAGATAGGAAATCCTTTCCCGGACTTCTTCGGGGGAAGTTTCGTCAGGCAGCGTTTCCGTGAGGTTTTCCATCAGTATGTTATAGCTTTCCCAGATATGGTCGGCAATACTCTTCGACTCCATATCCAGTTGTGATTTGGCTATATCCAGCTGGTGCAGCAGTTCGATAGCTATCTCCCGTTTGCGACGACAGCTTTTGGTATCCTCCTCAATCTGATGGATGCGGCCGCGATGGCGGGCACAATCTTTATCGGCTTCGCGTAACAGGAGGTCGACATTCCCCTTTTCTTCCTGCTGTTCCCCGAGTTTCACTTCCAGTTCTTCAATAGTGCTTCGGTAACCGATAATCCGGTCTTTGCTCCGGCGGGCGTTTTCAGAACGTTGTGTAAGACGTTCCTTGATGGCGGCGATAGATTGTTCGGCCCGTTCCTTATCCTTTTCCAGATTGAGGACTTCGTTCCCGGCCGCCTGATATTTAAGTTTGATATCATTATACAGCGAGCGGGCCTTATCCTGATTCTCTTCAATCTTGTTAAGCTGGCTGCGGCGGGTCATTTGCTCGCGGAGCAGCTTTTTTACTTTCTTCGATTCCTGCTCAATTAGCGGATCGAGTTCTTTCCGGGAAGTTTCTTCCTCATGAACAGCAAGACTCAGCCGCCTGATCCGTTCCTCGACTTCTGCTCTGTTCTTCTCATAAACCGACTGGCGGGCGGTGAGGGAACTCTGCCGGGACTCGAGCTTGCGCAACAGGTGCTCCGCTTCCCGCACCTGACGTGCCGCTTCTTGTGTATCGAGCTGTTCCTGCTGGCGCTGTGCGGCCTGCAATTCCCGCTCCAGTTTTTCTATATCCCGCTCACAAGTCAATACCTTACGTTCGAGCTTCTCAATGCGGTCTTTGAGTCCCACACGCAGGCCTGTATTCCGGCTTCGGCTCCCGCCCCGGAGGAAGAACCGGGAGGTGATTACCTCTCCTTCGTATGTGACCCCCACGCTGCCCTTTTTCTGCCGGACTTCCTTCTCGGCTTCGTCAATCGAGTTATAGACGAAAACGTGCCCCAGCAGGAGTGCCCTGACAGGAGAATATTTTGGGGAGCAATGAACTTTTTCGCAAAGAGAACCGGGCATGACGTCATAAGAATCACTTAGCTGATCCAGCGGGATGAATGTGGCTTTGCCCTTGTCGTTGTCCCGGAGTCGCCCTGCGGCCTCTTTTACCTTATCGATGGTGTCGACGATAAGATAATGGCAGGCTTCACCCAATACCGATTCCAATGCAACGGCGTGTTGTTCATCAGTGGAGAGGATGTCGGAGAGTACCTGAAACCGGTCGTCCTCGCTTTCATCCATCAGATATTTGACACTGCCGGGGAATGCTTCGTGGGATTTTGCGATGTTTTCAAGCAGAGCCATCTCTGATTGAGCGGCATCCAGGCGGCTTTGTGCGGCACGGATCTTGTCTTTGAGCTCGTTTTGGCTGGCTGAAAGTTTTTCCCTTTGACTGGTCCGGTCTTCCAGTTGCCGGGTGAATGTCTCCAGCCGGCGGCCGGCGTCGTGGAGTTCCTGTTGTAATTGTGCTTCCTGGGCTTTCAGTGAGTCAACATTCTGCCGGATTTGTTCGATTTGCTGCTGAAGGCGTTCTCCGTCTTCACTGCTGTTCTCCAGCCGGGATTCAATACGGATTTTCCGGGTCTGCAGGTGATTAAGTTGTTGTGTATTCTCGTTGTAGCTGTGGGTGACATTATCCAGGGCATTGCGGGCTTCACTCAGGCGTTCCTGCTGTGCATTGAGCTCGCCGGCTGCCTGGTCGAGCTCTGCCCTGACGACACCCTGCTTCGCCTCTTTTTCTTCAAGTTGCGCTTCACTTTTCCGAATAGTCTTCCGCAGTTCTTTTATATCATCCTCAGACTGATAAATATCCTGTTCATACTGCCGGATTGCCTGTTCTTCATTTTTGATTTTTTCATGGGTGATCCGAAGCGAGGTTTCGGTCTCGCGAATGGCGTTTTGCAGACTCAATTGCTTTTGCTGGACCTCCGAAAGTTTTTGCTCCTTCCCACGCAGTTCCGTACGCGCCTCCTGCTCCAGTTGTTCCAGCTGCTCCAGTTTCCGGCCGAGGTCCTCTTTATCGGATTCCGCATTGACAATTTGTTCCATGAGCGGAGTGAGCTTTGCGGCAATGGCTTCATATTCCCGGCGGGCAAGGCCCTGTTCCAGTTTGCTCAGTTCGGCATTATATTCTTTGGCGCTTTGTGCACGCGTGGCCTGGAGCTGCAGAGAGCGGGTATTTTTCCGGATTTCAACAAGGATGTCATCAACCCGCTGAAGGTCGTCCTGGGTTTCTTTGAGCTTGCGGAAAGTCTGTTTACGCCGCTCTTTATATTTCGTGATTCCAGCGGCTTCTTCAAACAGGACGGTCCGTTCATTGTTCTTGTCGTTAAGAATATCCTCGACCATCTTCAGTTCGATCACCGAATAAGAGTTGGCACCCATGCCGGTATCCATAAACAATTCGATGATGTCTTTCAGACGGCAGGCCGTGTTGTTGAGCAGATATTCGCTTTCTCCGGAACGGTAAAGCCGGCGCGTGATTTTGACTTCCTTAAATTCGGTAGGCAGAATGCCTTTATTGTTTTCAATGGTGACCGAAACCTCCGACAGACCCAGTGCTTTTTTAAGGGCCGTACCGTTGAAAATCACGTTCGACATCGATGCCGAACGCAGGTGAGAGGGGCGCTGTTCGCCAAGTACCCAGCGGATGGCATCTACGATATTCGACTTTCCGCAGCCGTTAGGTCCGACGATAGCCGTCAGACCGCTGTCGAATTTGACGTGGGTCTTATTGGCGAAACTTTTAAAGCCTTGAAGTTCGAGTTCGGATAAATACAAGGGAGATGCGTATAGTTACATGGAGGGAAAGACCCGGCCCCTGTTTTCAATATCCGAAAGCAGATAACCGCTTCTCATTTAAAACTAAAATCACGTCAGACTGTTAAAATTTCTTTCTCTTTATGAGCAAGAAGTTCATCGGCACGTTTAATGTATTCATTGGTCAGTTGTTGTATTTCCTCTTCCGTGTCGTACAGGGCATCTTCCGATAATGAATCGTCTTTCACCTTTTTCTTGATCCGGTCGTTGGTCTCCCGGCGGGCGTTGCGGATGCTGATGCGGCTTCTTTCAGTTACCTCATGTGCCATTTTTACCAGTTCCTTGCGGCGTTCCCCTGATGGAACCGGCAGAGGTATCCGGATGAGAGTACCGTCGTTGTTGGGGTTTAGTCCAAGGTTGGCCGCCTGGATAGCTTTTTCGATATCCTGGATGGTTGATTTATCATAAGGTTGTACCACCAGCATGTGTGTTTCGGGGGCCGTGACGTTGGCCAGTTGGTTCAAAGCGGCCTGAGTGCCGTAGTAATCCACTTTTATGCCGTCGAGAAGGGACGGGGTGGCCCGGCCGGCCCTGATATGAGAAAACTCGCGTTTCAGGAAATCAATGGCATCCTCCATTTCATCCTTTGCCGCATCATATAAAGGTTTTAATTCGGGAATCATGATCCTAAGAATATGTTGTTTTATGTCTGACCAGTTAGAATGTGAAATAACACGCTGCAAAATAGCAGAATCAGGAGAGGAATTAAATAAATATCCCGAAGAGTGTTAACAAAAGACGGATTTGGTCATTTCCAGACTACGGTTGATCCGACGGGCTCTTTACGCACGACCCGGATCAGATTACCGGGGGTATTCATATTAAAGACGATGATGGGAGTCTGATTGTCCCGGCACAGGGTGAAAGCCGTCAGATCCATCACCGAGAGCCGGCGTTGCAGGATTTCCTCTCCGTTGATCACATCAAATTTCTCTGCATCGGGATTTTTCTCCGGGTCGGAATCGAACACCCCGTCCACCCGGGTACCCTTGATAATGACATCGGCTTCGATTTCAATGGCACGCAGAGAAGCGGCCGTGTCCGTGGTGAAATAGGGGTTGCCGGTGCCGGCGCCGAAGATCACAACCCGTCCCTTTTCAAGGTGCCGGATAGCGCGTCTGCGGATATACGGTTCGGCGATTTGTTCCATGCGGATAGCCGACATCAGCCGTGTCTGCACGTTTTTACGTTCCAGCGCGTCCTGCAGGGCCATACTGTTGATCATGGTAGCCAGCATCCCCATGTAGTCGCCCTGCACCCGGTCCATTCCGGCGGTGGCGCCTTTTACTCCACGAAAAATATTCCCTCCGCCGATAACAATAGCTATTTCGATGCCCGCATCATGAACAGTTTTGATTTCCTCGGAATATCGCGCAAGCACTTCACTATCGATACCATGCCCCTGCCTGCCCAGGAGTGCTTCCCCGCTTACTTTCAATAAAATGCGTTTATAATCTCCCACCGTGTATAATTGTTGATTATGGATTACATAGAGATATTCATGAAGAAAATGGACCTTTATGCAGATGAAAAAGACGCACGCGCAACGGGTTAACCTTACAAAAAAAGGCTATCCCAAGGTAGCCTTTTTTTCATAAATGAGGAACAAACTTAAGCGGACTCGCCCAATTGCAGCCGATAAAACGATTTAATATCGGGCGCCTTGTTGTTCTTCAGATAATCAAGGACCGATATGTTACTGTCTTTTACAAATTTCTGGTTAAGCAGCACCCGTTCCTCATAGAAACGCCGCAGCTTCCCTTTGGCTGCCTTTTCAGCGATTTCTTCGGGTTTCCCCTCGTTGATCAATTGTTCCCTGGCGATTTCGATTTCCTTATTGATCATATCGTCAGGCACTTCTTCCTGGCGAACGGCAATCGGGTTCATCGCTGCAACCTGCATGGCAACATCCTTGCCGATTGTCTCGTCCACGCCATTGGCGAAGTCGACGAGTACCGCAAGCTGGCTTCCCGGATGGATATAAGAGACGATAGACCCCTCTGTCCGGATCAGTTCCAATCGGCTGATTTCAATTTTCTCACCGATTTTACTTACCAGGTCTTTCAGATGGTCTTCAATCGTCTTGCCATTTAATGTCTGTTCCTTCAGGACATCAGGATCGGATATCTCCTTATCAAAAGCGACTTTGGCGAAATCGTTGGCGGCCTGGACAAATTCGTCGTTGCGGGCCACAAAATCGGTTTCGCAATTCAGAGCCAGGGCAACAGCTTTAGTTCCGTCTTCTGAAATACAGGTGACAATAATTCCCTGGTTAGCCTCGCGATCGGCCCGTTTTTCAGATACCTTTTGTCCTTTTTTGCGCAGGATTTCAACTGCGACATCCATATCACCGTTGGCTTCGGTAAGAGCTTTCTTACAATCCATCATACCGGCCCCGGTACGGTCGCGAAGCTCTTTAACATCAGCTGCAGAAATACTCATAGATACAATCTGTTAAGTAACAATTTTTTAATGAACTATAACACCTTTGGGGAGAAGCCTATTCTTCACTTTCACCCTTGCGGCTTCCTCTTTGACGCCGTCGTCGGGGAGCACGTTGGGGTTCTTCTTTTTTGACTCCTTCTTCCAGTTCTTCCAGTTCGGTCTCCGATTCGGAGTCTTCCCCATCGTCTTCGTCGGAAACTTCAACCTCATCGGCTGCTTCCTGGGCGAGCTGTTCTTCCTCGTAAGCCTCGCGTTCGGCAGCGCCCTCGATAATGGCATCGGCAATATTGGAGGAAATAAGTTGAATAGTGCGTGAGGCGTCGTCGTTGCACGGGATGATATAATCGGGGACATCCGGGTCGCAGTTGGTGTCGACCATGGCAAAGATCGGGATGTTGAGCTTGATCGCCTCGTTCATAGCGATACTTTCCTTCACGGTGTCAACCACAAAAATAGCTCCCGGAATACGACTCATCGTAGCGATACCGGCCAGAACTTTTTCGAGCTTTGCCTTCTCACGGTCAAGCATGAGCCGTTCTTTTTTTGTGATATTCTCGTAGGTGCCGTCTTTTTGCATCGTATCGATCTCTTCCATCCGGGCAATGCTCTTGCGCACGGTGGAAAAATTGGTGAGCATTCCGCCCAGCCATCGGTAAGTAACGTAAGGCATCCCGCAACGAAGTGCTTCGGCTTTGATGATTTCCTGGGCCTGCTTTTTTGTACCGACAAACAGGATTTTCTTCCCCGAACGTGCCACACGGGTGATCGCTTCGAGACTTTCCTGCAGGTACTTGCGGGATTTGTTGAGGTCGATGATGTGGATCCCGTTACGCTGCATGAAGATGAATTCACGCATTTTGGGGTTCCAGCGGCGGGTGAGGTGACCAAAATGGGCTCCGGCCCGCAGGAGTTCTTCTATACTGGCTGCTTCTGGCATAATGATTCGATGTTTTGAGTTAATCCTCTACACGGGTCTGCCTTGAAAACCCATTCCGGGGGAACCGGAACACTCTGGTCGCAAGTCGCCGTGTATGTGTTGTTGTGTAAAAATCGTTTTCTCCGGGCATCTGCCGTTGGCGCGCCGGTTTCGCGAAAGAGATCACCGGCATGCAATGTACCTGTCGGTATCGGAGATCAGCGCTTGGAAAACTGGAACCGTTTGCGTGCTTTTGGCCGGCCGTATTTTTTACGTTCCACCATGCGGTCGTCGCGGGTGAGGAGGCCGTTGCTCTTTAACACGCCATGCAGGTCGTCATTCAGGGAATCCAACGCGCGGGCAATACCCATTTGAATGGCTTCAGCCTGTCCCGACTGGCCGCCGCCGGCTACCGTCACCTTGATGTCGTACTTGCCTTCCATCTCCGCGAGTCTGAGTGGAAAAACGGCGGTACCCCGATGAGAATTGAGCGTGAAATAATCATCGACAGGCTTATTGTTCACAATAATTTCGCCTGATCCGGTTTTAATATAAACGCGCGCGGTTGCTGTTTTTCTCCTGCCTATAAAATGTTGTTGTGCCATGAATTAATTCGTGAAGCGGGTTCAGAACGTTACTTTTTCCGGTTTTTGAGCATTATGAGGATGTACCGGACCGGCGTACACACGCAGGTTTCCTAAGAGTTGCCGCCCCAGCCGGTTTTTGGGCAACATCCCGCGAACCGCATTTTGTATGAGAAACGCCGGCTTTCGTTCCAGCATCTCTTCAGGTGTGGTAAAACGCTCACCGCCCGGGTAGCCGGAATGACGGAAGTATTCCTTCTGAGTCATTTTATTGCCTGTCAGACGGACTTTCTCGGCATTGATAACCACGACATTGTCTCCTGTGTCCATATGAGGCGCGAAACCGGGCTTGGTTTTTCCCCGCAGGATCGCGGCGATCTGGCTGGACAGCCGCCCGAGAGTCTGGCCCTCGGCATCCACCAATATCCATTTCTTGTCAATATCTTCGGGTTTCGGCGTAAAAGTCTTGAAGCTGAGTGTATTCACAATGTAACTGTTCTGCATTAATACAAAAGTCTGCAAAGATAAGGTTTTAAATCTACCGATACAATAAGCGGCTACAGATCGGTTTTGCTTTCTTTAATTGAGAGTACTGATGGGGGGCGGTTGTTATTTTTGTGATCCTTCAGAGGTGCTGATCCGGAATATCGGCTTTTGTCCGTCGGCACCTCTGAAGACCCGACTACAGCCGAAAAACCGCTTTATTTCGCATGTCTGCGTTCCAGCTCTGCGATCAGATCTTCGAGATGCAGTTCTTTTTCGACGAGCAGGAGTTGCAGATGGAAAATCAGGTCGGAAGCTTCATAGACAAATGCTTCCTCCGAATCGGCCAGTGCCGCTATCACTGTTTCCACGGCTTCTTCTCCTACCTTCTGGGCAATTCGGTTCAGCCCTTTCTGGAACATTGAACTGGTATAAGAGTGTTCGGGAAGTTCCTGTTTCCTTCGATATAAAAGTTCTTCAAGCTCCTTCAGGAACGAATAACCGGCTGTTTCCCGAAAAGGCTGAAACTCCTGTTCGTGAAAACAGGAGACCTCCCCGGTGTGACAGGTTGGTCCCTCCGGATCCGCCAGGATGAGCAGTGTATCGTTATCGCAATCTTTCTGGATGGATTTCAGGTTCAGGAAATTCCCGGAAGTCTCCCCCTTGGTCCATAATTTTTCCTTCGAGCGGCTGTAAAAAGTGACCCTGCCGGAATGAAGTGTCTGTTCGACCGCCTCCCGATTCATGTACCCCAGCATCAGCACCTGCCCGGTGTCGTAATTCTGGACGATAGCCGGGACCAGGCCGTTTCCTTTTTCAAAATCGATCGTATCAGGATTGAATGCCATAGAATTTTTAAATGGGACGATTGTTTTTTTCAGAGAATATTAACTGCGAAGCAGATGCTATTTTTGTGGTTTTTCAGAAATGTCGATCGGGAATATAAGCTTTCGGCGAACCGCCTTCAGCCGGCAATTTCTGAAGATTTGGCTGCGGCTGAAAGTCCGAAAGGGAGAACCTTGTCTTTTGCCGACACAATTTTCTCCATGTACAACGAACATCGCGGTCAAAAGTATTCAATCCGCAGCGCAGATGCCACCTTGTCGCGAGCATATCGCCGACAGGCTGGTTTCGCGAAAAAGCTGTTATGCCGGCGTCAGCCTGACCGGCAGTCCGGCTTTTCGCATCTCGGCTTTTAAGACACCGATCCCGATTTCCTTGTAGTGGAAAATGCTTGCAGCGAGTATGGCATCGGCGTGTCCCGTGCGGATAGCGTCTATGCAATGAGCGATGGTACCCGCCCCGCCGCTGGCAATCACCGGGATGGTGACGAGGCGGTTTATCCGCTGCAACAATTCAATATCGAAACCGGCTTTGGTGCCGTCGCGGTCCATGCTGGTGAGCAATATTTCCCCGGCCCCCCGCTTTTCCACCTCCGAGGCCCATTTGAGCGCATCCACACCTGTATTTTCACTTCCGCCCTTCACAAACACGTTCCAGCTGCCGTTATTCCTCCGTGCATCGATAGCCGCAACAATGCACTGGGATCCGAAATACCCGGAAGCCTGTGTGATGAAATCGGGGTCTCGTACAATGCTGCTGTTTAGCGATACTTTATCGGCGCCGGCATTTAATAAAGCATCAATCTCCGCTTCGGTTCGAATGCCGCCTCCCACGGTGAAAGGGATGTTAATCTCCTGCGCAATTCTGGCTACAAGGGGAACCAGCGTCTTTCTCTTTTCTTTTGTAGCGGTGATATCCAGGAACACCAGCTCGTCGGCGCCTTCCTCAGAATAACGGCCCGCCAGCTCCACCGGATCGCCGGCATCGCGAAGTCCGATGAAGTTAACCCCTTTAACAGTGCGTCCGTCTTTGATGTCCAGACATGGTATGATTCGTTTGGTCAGCATAACCCTAAAATACTCTCAAACACCGGTTGAGAGCAAGCGGAGAGAATTCTCACAATGATATCGAAATGATATCAATAAAAACAGCAACTGCCGGATACCGGGAAATGGATTCCGGCGGACAGGATCACCGTGTTCTGGTATTGATCAGAATGACCCCATTGGCTCCCCGGGTTCCGTAAATGGCGGCCGATCCGTCTTTAATGATGCTGACCGAGGCAATATCATTGGGGTTTATAGATTGCAAGATATCCGTTGAAGAGAGCGGGATGCCGTTCAACACGATGAGCGGTTCGGTATTTGAAAGGAATGTGTGAACGCCCCTGATTTGGATGTGATATCCAAACGGATTGTTTGGGTCTCTGGTAACCGTGACACCCGGCACGCGTCCCTGCAAATATTCGGCCAGATTGGCATAGTTTGAGCGATGCAGATCCTGAACATTGATCGAAGAGATCGCCGAGGTAATTTGGTCGCTCCGTTCATATCCGTAGCCGACATACCGGAATGCCGCAGAGGTCTCTTTGGCATCCGCAGCCTGCGGGATAGATTGGGTGGACACCGGCTGAATCTGCGTAACGAAAGCGGCACTTGTGGTGTCGGCCGCTGCCTTGTTTGTTCCCTGTGCTAAAAGTTCTCCGGAACATACCATACAGATGAATAAACCGACGAGCAATGATCGCATAATGGTTCTCCAGGAATGTTATATAACGATAGATAACAAAAATATAATTATATAATTAAAAATTAGAAATAAGATGCAAGTTTTTTTGAATAAATTTTTGGGAATTGGCAATCCTGTCTGAAACGGGAACGTTTGGGCGTCTCCCTGATATTCTGTAAGGAAGACTTCAGAGAAGAGTAACAGCAATCGGTGTTTTAAGGGAAATTGCTATGGCTGAGGAAGAGATTCAAAAAAAGAAAGAGGAAAATACAGGTATTGGACCACAGGACGGATGGATGAACCGCCCGCGTAACGTGCTGTTGGCGGCGCTTGGAGTTTATGCGACTATAGAAGAAAACGGGAAGCGGCTTATTGATTCGCTGGCGGAGAAAAGGAGGGAACAGAAGAAAAACAGCCGGAGACAACTTGATAAAGCTTATGAACGGCTGCAAAAGAGTAAAGAGGAGGTATCCGGCCGGATGAAAGAGTTTGTCGATTCTCTTGATGAACGTCTTGAGCCGGTACTCGATCGCATCGGCATTGCAAATCGTAAGGAAATTGAAGATCTGATGGGTAAAGTGGAAAAGCTCTCTGCCGAGGTGCATAAGCTGTCGCTACAACTCGAAAAGCAAAAAGAAAGACAGGAGCCGCCTCCGCCGCCTCCCGAAAATCTGTAAACCATGGATTGAATGACGGGCGTTGAGAATGCACCGGCCGGAGGGTTGGTTTGAATAGTATAAAATAACGTGAGTTTAGTTTTGGGATAAGAAAGGGGCACTCTTTCAGGGTTATCATGATGGCGTTTCATTTTCTAACTGCCGTCATTTTATCCCCATCCGGACTTTAAAGAACAGGTCCATCCTCCATCCCGGAAAGTTCGTTTTGTTTGGCCGGCCACGAAGAAGCCATCCGGCATCCCGAATCCACGCTAAAATAAAAAAGGGCGCACGGAACTCAATCCATGCGTCCTTGGTGTGATTGGCTAATTAACAAGAGGTACTATTCGTTTATTTACTTCTGTCTATTGGTTCTCGCCTGGTGTCAGCCTGATGGTGAGGCTTTGGGCATTAGCGCCTACCTCTATCTGATTCTCGTAATCCTGATAGCCGTCGGCCGTTACTGTAATCGTATATGTGCCGGCACTGGCATTCTCTATCTGGAAGGAACCGTCAGAATCAGTAGTTACTGAATTATCTTGTCCTTCGAGCTGTACGGTCGCTCCGCTGACCGGCTGGCCGGTATTGGCGTCAAGTACCGTACCGGTTATAGCCTGGGCGGAATCACTGTTTGCAACTTGCGGATTTCCCGGTGCGCCTGGGTTACTGGGTGCGCCCGGAGTCTGTGGCGGCGGAGTTGGCGGAGTATTTTGAGCATAACCGGAGTTGGGTGTAAGGCTGCTTATCAGTACGACTGAAAAGACAGCGAATAAAAAGATGGATAAGCGTTTCATGGTAGGTCACCTTATGTTTAGTTTTCGTTTACCTTGATTCCACTGGTAAACCTACATCTGAAGATCGATATACAACATCATTAGGTGGCGGAATCCCAAATAGTGTAGCAAGTTAACCATATGTGGGGCAACAGGTTATTATTTCCTAATCGAACGCCTTTTTGGGCGTCGGTTTAAGCCGGTGTACAACCCGGAAAGGCCGAAAACGAAAGGAGCCGTTTCATTCATCCGGACCTACAGGCTTTTTTTCCATTTGCCCTTTCCCGCTTTCAGTCAACGGTAATCAGGGATTGATGCTTTATTTCCGAATCCAGCATTCCTATCGGGTGCAGGCAAATTTCGGGCACCTGTCCTTCCTCCCTTAGGAGCTGTACGAGTGTGTCTTCTGTTCCGGCGTCTGCGGCGATAAGCAGGCCTCCGCTCGTTTGAGGGTCGCACAACAGGAGCCGCTCCCGTTCTGAAAGTTCCCCGATTTTATGACCATAACTCTCCCAATTTCGTCCGGTTCCTCCCGGGATGCAGTCCATTTCAAGGTAGCGTTCTGTTTCAGGGAGCAACGGAATCCGATCTGTAAACAGGCGGGCGGTAAGGTGGCTGCCTTCGCACATCTCACTAAGGTGTCCCAGCAGGCCGAATCCCGTAACATCGGTCATAGCTGTAATTCCCTCCAGCCGTGAAACGATCTCTCCGATCCGGTTCAGGTGAATCATGCTGTCGCGCGCGATATAGACATCTTCATCCCGCAATTTGTGCTGCTTTTGAGCGGTACTCAGGATGCCGATGCCCAGGGGTTTTGTAAGATAGAGCGTGTTGCCTGCCCGGGCCGTATCATTTCTTTTAAGCCGCCCCCGCGTTATGCTTCCGGTCACTGCGAGACCGAAGATGGGTTCAGGACTATCGATGCTGTGTCCGCCTGCCAGAGGGATACCCGCTTTCTCACAGATGGCACGTCCTCCTTCAACAACGCGGCGGGCGTGTTCCGGAGCGATTTTTGAGACCGGCCAGCCCAGGATGGAAATAGCCAGCAGCGGCGTTCCCCCCATTGCGTAGACATCACTGAGGGCATTGGCCGCCGCGATTCGCCCAAAATCGAACGGATCATCGACGATAGGCATGAAAAAATCAGTTGTACTGATGACGGCCTGGTCCGAACCGGTTTCAAATACGGCCGCATCGTCCCGCGAATCGTTGCCGACCCAGAGCCGCTGATCCGTGCAAGAAGAAGTGCCTTGCAAGATTTCTTCGAGTATTTTAGGGGATATCTTACATCCGCAGCCGGCCCCGTGACTATATTGTGTGAGTTTGATGGATTCTGTATTTATCGACATGGAATGAGCGTGATATGGTTACGGGCAAAATCGCGAATCGTTTCTGCCTGTGCGGATCGGTCCGTATCTTTAAGAGGCAGGTGGTAAACCTTTTTCGGATCCCGTGCTTCTATTTGGTGCCGGTATGCCTTGTCGTAGTATGATAGAATCAGGGAGACAGTGTTTGTGAAGTTTTCTTCCTTAAGTGCCTGCAGGGCCTCTTTTGTTCGCTGCCCGCCCAGTCGCCGTTCTATTCTTCGAATGCAATGTGAGAGGGCGTCTTTGGGGAATATCGCATATTCGCTGACCAAATGACGGATCCGTTCTTCACGTCCGATATCAAGAAGCACAAGCGGTGCCTGCCGGATTCGGGAGAAAAGCGGCTCGGGCAGGTTAATCCGGCCAATCCGGCTGCTTTCATCCTCCAGCCAGACGGGACGCTGAGGGTCCAATTGGCGCCAGTGCATAGCCAGTATATTTCCATACTGTTCGCCGGTAGGTTGCGCGGGTTCTCCCAATGCCCCGAAAGCCGATCCTTTATGGCAGGCCAGGCCCTCCAGGTCGATTACCTGTTCTCCCTGTTCCCGCAGTTCCTCCAGCAGTTGCGTCTTGCCGGACCCGGTCTCTCCTCCGAGAACAATGATAGGCTGATTGAGCGTAAAAGAATCGAGTACCCAGTTCCGGTAATGCTTGTATCCGCCTTTGAGCACGGAAACCGAAAAGCCGGCAAACTGCAGCAGCCATGCAATACTTTCGCTGCGCATCCCGCCCCGCCAGCAGTGAACAAGTGCCTCACGAGCGGGAGCATGTTTTTCGGCCAGGTCTACCAGATCCCTCATCCTTGGCCCGATTAGCTCCAGCCCTCGTTTCACAGCCTTATCGCGGCCCTTTTTGGTATAGATGATGCCGATTTCTTTTCGTTCTTCATCATTAAAAACAGGCAGATTAACGGCGCCGGGAATATGTCCTTTTATAAACTCCGCGGGAGTGCGCACATCGAATAACGGCAGTTGCTGCGCCGATTGCATGAAAGCGTCTATCGACAAGTTGGCAGGCATATTCGGCAGGGTACGTTTAATGAGTTACCGACAGGTTATAAGCATATTCATAATCCCATTTCAAATCCACGTATATTGGGAGATGATCGCTGGCCGTGCCGGCTTTAATGAATCCATAATCCAGGACGGGATAATTGTTGTTCACAAACAGGTAGTCGAGTCTGCGATCGGGAGCCTGGGATGGAAACGTGAAATACCGGCGCTCATTCTTGTAGTAATCTGCCAGAGGCACCATCTCGTGGAACCCGGGGATACCCATCAGAATGTTCAGTGAAGTGTCGCCGTTGTAATCATCCTGGCTATCGGATGCGAAATCACTTTTCTTCTTTGCCTTATAGGGAACAGTGTTTAAGTCGCCCCCAAACAAGATCAATGCGTTTTGGCTGTTGGCATTATGAACCAGTTTCTTCAGCTGAAAGGCCTGCAGGGTACGGTTATCGATGTCAAAAGCTTCCAACTGGACATTAATAAAGGAAGCCCGGGTTCCCCGGATATCTATCTGAACCATCTGGTTGAATCTGAACAGATAAAACAAATTGTACCAGAAGGGGTTATCGGAGGGCTTGGGAAGACGAATAACGGTGTTTGAAAGAATCGGGTACCGGCTTAAGACGGCTCCCCCGGAGTTGATTTCTCCAAACTGATGCTGGGGCGGCCAATAGGGATAAGGCACGTAATTCGCCTGCCAGGTGATAGCCGCGGCCGCATATCTCAGGCCGGTTAACTGCGCCAGCACCGCCAATTGATTCGTGTGGCCGCTCCGGGCGGCATCAAAATCAACTTCCTGCAGCAAAACAACATCCGGGTTGTATTTACGGATAGTTCCGGCGATTTCGTGCAAATGCTTCGTTATTACACTGGCGGGCACGGGATGGTAGTTTTCATTGCCGGAGTTGGCCCCATAAGCATAAGCAATGTTCCAACTCATCACACGCAGCTTTCCGGAATAAGCGCTGTCGGGCTTTTGGGCGGGATCGTAACGGGTGATATTGCCCGAATATACTCCCGGAGCCTGGTATCCGCCGGCGGCCCAGAAAAGGAGACCGGCAAGTATCAGGATAATAATAACGAGTGTTAACAGGAATTTCTTCATACAATCATAGACAAAAACCGAAAAACAGGATTTTTGAGAATTACGGGAAAATCAGCCGTCTCTGAAGTCAGGTACTTCTTCAGCATCTGCTGCCGGGCCGATTCCTCGCTCAAAAACCCCAAAGTAAGAAAAATAGCAATATTGCCTGAATCGTCGGCGGGAATTTTGTGCATGATTAACGATTAATAGCCGGTATTCCGCTACTGACCGCCGGATGCCGACAAACGAAACAAGCGTGAAGACTTTCATGTGAGGGAAAATATTGCAATACTACCAACGACCTGTATTCCCGTTAGCCACAAATCATTTGGGAACCACTGCCATCGTTTTTATGATACGGGTGCGGGGCCGTAAGAATCATTCTGCGATTCATAAGGTTAACTTATCCATCAATCAACACATTATGAAGAAAGCTCGTTTTTTGTACAGAAATGCCTGGTTATTGATAATCGGCATCATCTTTACTGTGGGACCGGCGGCCGTGCGGGCCCAGGAGCTGAGCGCTCCTGAAAAACAATCGCTCATCATCTACAGTAACAACCGGGCGTTGGTTAATGAACAACGGACGCTGAAGTCTCAAAAAGGGATATTTAAAGTGCATCTGGATGACCTCTCCGACAAAATCGATCCTTCGTCGGTTGTGATTGGTTTTCCCGGCCAGGTCGTGGGTCAGGTGTATCAAACCCGGCGGACGTCCATAAGCGAGGTACTGAAAGCCTGCATCGGGCATCAGATTCGATTCATAAGTGAAACAGGGCAGGTCGAAGCAGGCGAACTGGTTGCGCTGGAAGGAAACCAGGCCATTATCCGGTCGGGGAAGAACGATGATTATCTGGTGGTTAACCAGATTCGCAATTACACCTTTATCCTCGATAAATTGCCCAGGAAGCCGATGAATAAGGCCACTATCACGTGGACATTGAAAGGATCGAAGAACGGCAGCCGGCCTTTTGATCTTGCCTATCAGACCAACGGAGTCAATTGGGAAGCGCGGTACAACCTGATCCTGCAGAACGACCGTCAGGCGGATTTAAAAGGTTGGGCCGATATCAGCAACCAAACCGATAAGGATTTTACGGATGCCGGGATTACCCTGGTGGCGGGCGAAATCCATCAGGTACGGGCGCCAAGGCCTGTTTATGAGTATGGCAATATGGCCATGAAATCGACGGTGGCAGCGGGTTCGGTATCCCAACAATCATTCTCCGATTATCATCTTTATCAACTCCCGGGCCGGGAAACGCTGGCAGCACACAGCCGGCAAAGCATACCCATTGTGGCGGGCGACGGAATTCATGTTCAGAAAGAGTATATATATCAACAATCCTATTTCACGCCAGCCGCTCAGCCGGGGAATGGAACGATTGAAGTTCGTTATACCGTGGCCAATACCAGGGGTAATCATCTTGGAGTGCCTATGCCGGGCGGGGTCATCTCCATTTACAAAAAGGATCCCGGC
Organism: uncultured Chitinophagales bacterium; assembly: GCA_964572735.1. Lineage (GTDB taxonomy): Bacteria > Bacteroidota > Rhodothermia > Balneolales > DATFMH01 > DATFNI01. Next base: position 65,250 of record CAZNHE010000002.1, read on the forward strand.
GGACAGCTGGTATTGCTTGGGGAGGATGACATCCCTCACACACCGGCCAATGATTCCCTTGTCGTTACACAGGGGAAAGCTTTCGACATCACCGGATCGGGCCTTGTGGCGGACATCCGTCATATCTCCGGTAAAGTCACCGAGCAGGATGTGGAGGTAACGCTTTCCAACCAGAAAGATTCCGATGTTACGGTTACCGTACTCAGGAACCTCAACGGGCGCGAGCAGATGATGAAATCGAATATTCCATACAAGAAACGCTCGGCTTATCTGTACGAATTCCACGTTCCGGTAAAAGCTCACCGAACAACCAAATTAACCTACACTATCCGGCAGACGAACCCATAGAAGGTTTGGAGGAGGATCCCGTTCACCTGATCGGTTCCGGGACACGATTGGGGAATCTGCAAATTCATGGGTTAAAAACGCTGCAATCCGGCTGCCGGGTCAGCAGAGAAAAGGCCCCATCTAATCTAGTGTCGGGCCCTTCCGGGCGGCTCTGCAGGACAGGGAGGTGATGAGCCTGATCCGGCAGTAACCCTGGAGAGCTTATTTCCGGGTCCGGACGATCATCCCAGAGGCTTATCTGCCAGGGCGTTGAGAAGATCGAAGCACGTGAAAATTATTTTTATATAATCTAAATAAGCATTATAATAGGTCGAAATGATCGCTATTAAGATTATATCTAAATAAATGAAACCTGCGTTGGTATTTCTTTTGTGTTTCGTGGCAGCGCTACCCTGTCTTGCTCAAAACAGGACAGGGGATGAGGACGAAGCCGGCTCATCCTTGTCTGATTTCGGCCTGAAAGGATACGGGATATTCAACTACTATCATTATGATTGGGATACGTATCCTCAAAAAAGAGATGCCGTCGATCTTGAACGGTTTTCCCTGTATCCATCCTACAAGTATAGTGACAAGCTCAGTTTCAGAGGGGAGATCGAATTCGAACACGGGGGGACCGGAGCAACCAAGGAATTTGATGTTTTTGAGGAGTCCGGGGAATACGAGACCGAAATAGAGAAAGGCGGAGAGGTCAATATTGAGCAGCTGTACATCCTTTATCATCACAACGATGCTTTTAATCTCAAGCTCGGCAAGGTAAAACTGCCCGTTGGGATTGCTGCCGTTAAAGATGATCCCACCGAATATTTCACTACTTCGGTATCGCCGGCTGAGGCAACGGTTATACCTGTAGGCTGGTATGAGATCGGAGTGCAGGCACTGGGATCCGTGGGGCGGATTGATTACACGCTCTCCTTCGTAAACGGGCTGGACGGCACCGGTTTCAGTTCGGCCAACTGGATTGCTCCGGGCCACCAGGGACGGTTCGAAATGGTAAACGCCAACAATTTTGCCGGCTCCCTTCGTCTCGATTATCACCCTGATGATGATATCGTGATTGGTTTTTCAGGATATATGGGTAATTCCACAGGCAATCGTCCCAAGCCTAATCTTACGTTACCGGCCTGGGTCGGCATCGTGGAAGGACATTTCATGCTGGAAGACGGCCCCTGGAATATTCGCGCACTGGCACTGTACGGTCACCTTCAAAATAGCGCCGCCGTCTCTCAGGCCAACCGGAACATTTCCAGCAACCTGCAGGTGAAGCGCGATCCGGTTGGGAAAGCGGCACTTGCCTGGTATGCCGAAGCCGCCTATGACCTCTCTCGTTATATCCCGTCGGTAACGACCCCAATAGACTTGTTTGGCCGCTACGAATTTTACGATTCCATGTACCGGGTGGTGAAAGGCGTCATCAGCGACAACCCCCGATGGGAGCGCCATGCGGTAACCGGCGGCGTCGATGTGTATCTGAACAAAAGAATCGTGTTAAAATCACAATTCATGCATCGCTGGCTTGGCTTCTCAGGAGCCAATGTGGAGAATACCTTTTCGGTTGGGCTCGGTTTCGAGTTTTAGCCATCTCATTCAACCTAAACATTAAAACGCACATAATTCACGTCATGAAAGGATCATTCGTCGTACCCTTTTTGGCTGCAGGGTCGTTAGGACTACTCATTCTTGCGGGTTGCAAGGATAGTTCCACGGCTCCACAGTCTCAGCATCTCAATGAGCAGACGGCAGCTTCTGTCTTGCAACAGGCGTCGCAAAATGTGATCCTCCAAACCTATATCGATCTTAATACACAGGCGGGACTGCTTCTGAAAGCCGTCAATACTTTGGGCTCGGCTGCCAATGAGGCCAACCTGGAAGCGGCTCAGAAACAATGGAGGGATACCCGGGTTCCCTGGGAAGCTTCTGAAGCATTCCTGTTTGGTCCGGTTGAAACGGAAGGTATCGATCCGGGTATCGACAGCTGGCCGGTCAACAAAACGGATCTGGACAACGTGCTGAAAAGCAGCGATCCGCTTACCAAAGAGTATGTTGCCGGCCTGGAAGGCACTCTCAAAGGTTTCCACACCATTGAATATCTTTTATTCGGGGATAACAACGATAAGGCCGCTTCTGATTTTACCCAGCGGCAGATCGAATATCTGGTCGCCTGCATGGAGTGCCTGAAAGATGCGACACAGGATCTCGTGGATCAGTGGAGCCCACAGGGGCAGGATTTTGAGGCGGAATTGACTACGGCCGGGGCCGGAAACCAGATCTATAAAACTCAAAAAGCGGCTCTTGAGGAGTTAGTAAACGGAATGGAGGGAATTGCCGACGAAGTAGGTAACAGCAAAATTAACGATCCGTTTTCGCAGGAAGACCCGACACTCGTGGAATCGCAATTCAGCCTGAATTCCAAGACGGATTTTCAGAATAATATCCGGAGCATCCTGCACATCTATACCGGCGATTACGCGGGAAATAACGGACCGGGAATTACAGATATCGTTCAGCAATACGACGCAACGCTGGATGCCCGTTTTGTTTCCCAGGTCAATGCGGCTATCACGGCCATTGGGAATATTCAGGGAGCTTTCAAAGATGCCATCACCCAGAATCCGGCCAGCGTTCAGTCCGCCCAGAGTGCCGTACGTACTGTATTCAGCACCCTCCAAAACGATATCAGTCCCCTGATCAGCAACCTGCAATAATGCGCCGGATCATTTGTATACTGGTGTTTTTTGCATGTTTCGCCTTTGCTGCCTGCAACGGACTCTTTTCGGGTAAGAAGAAGGAACTTCTGGTAATTACCCCCGATGAAATTCGTGCAGGCGGGGCTACTACCGTTTTTGACAATTCCAGCCAGGCGTTTTCTCTGCCGGCCTCCAATCTGAGCGGCGCCGAATTGCAAAAGCATTTACAGGGAGATCAGGATTTCGAAAGCATTTTCGTAACCGCACCGGCTGTGGTTAACGGCGGGCTGGGTCCTCTTTTTGACAACAGTTCATGCGTTTCATGCCATGTTCATGACGGCGGCGGCAAACCTTTCTTTGATGACGGACGTATCTCGGCCGTTTTGATCCGCGTAAGCGGCAATGCCACCGATCGACCCGGAACCCCGCTTCCTATTGATGGATTCGGCACCCAGATACAACACAAGGCCTCGTTTGGAATTAAGGCAGAAGCCAACGTCATCGTTCATTATCAGATCATCGAGGATACACTTGCCGATGGCACGATCGTGGATTTGCACAAGCCTGTTTACCAGATGACGGATGCTTATAAACCGATACCCGCAGGTATCCGGATGTCGGTTCGTACGGCTCCGCCCGTATTCGGCATGGGCTTGCTCGAGGCCATCCCCGAATCGGATATTCTCCTTCGTGCTGATCCGGATGATCAAAACGGCGACGGGATTTCAGGAAAACCGAACTACGTACCCAACGATTCCACCGGGAAAATGGAGCTGGGCCGGTTTGGCTGGAAAGCAAATGAGCCGACGGTTCTTCAGCAGACAGCAATTGCCTATAATGAAGATATGGGCGTCACTTCTCCCTATTATCCAAAGGAGAATATCAACGACAATCCGCAGGCTGAAGACGGACTGAAGGATGATCCCGAAATCACCCGGGAGGTACTCGACGAAACAGCCTTTTATGTGATGACCCTGGGCGTACCCGCCCGCCGGAATACCGACGACCCGATGGTACGGCGCGGGAAGCAGGTTTTCATTACAGCAAAATGTACTTCCTGTCATACTCCCCGGCATGTAACTTCTGCCGATTTTCCCATAAAATCTTTAAGAGACCAGGTTGTCTATCCCTATACCGATTTATTATTGCATGATATGGGAGAGGGGCTGGCAGACCATCGCTCAGACTATCAGGCCGACGGGAATGAATGGAGAACATCGCCCCTCTGGGGTATTGGCTTGAGCGGAACAGTTAACGGGCAGCCGCTTCATCTTCTCCACGACGGGCGTGCCCAAAGCCTTCTGGAGGCTGTCTTATGGCATGGGGGAGAGGCGGAATCATCCAAAAGATATGTTGAACACCTGAGCAAGAGAGACAGAGAGGCGCTCATCGCGTTCCTTGCCTCTTTATAAAAGGAAAAGCCCGACAGGTTTCGGAAAACTGTCGGGCTTTAATTCCATCTCCCTATTTGGGAGATCATAAAGTGCGGGACGTTTCTCAGGCCGTGGTCCCGAGCTCGTTCGAGGTGAAATATTTATCCAGCATTTCACTTGCCTGCCGATAGCCGAGATTGGCGGCTTTCATGAAGTCGTCTCTTGCATAATTATAATTTCCGTACTTCAGGTAAGAATATCCGCGGTTATAAAGGGCGGATATATTCAGAGGATCGATCTGCAGGGCTTTGTTATAATTAATGATAGCTTCAATCTTATTTTGATAATAATAAAAGTAAATCAACCCCCGGATGATATATGCTTCCGCATCTTTATTATCAAGTTTCAGGCTGTGATTGATATCCCGGAGGGCCTCTTTCTCCCTGCCCGTATTCATTTCCACATAGGCACGTCTTTTTAAGGCAAGGGCATCTTCGTGATACGAGTCAAGAATGTCATTATAATGACGAATTGCCGCGTCGTACTTGCCGTTTGCCTCGTTGATCAATCCCATGACCAGCAAGGCGGTATAATTATCAGACTGCTTTTGCAAAATGTGACGGGCGGCCTCGATAGCATGCATATAATCTTCGATCTGGAAGTAAAACATACATAATTCATCATTGAACTTTTTACTGATATTTTTTTTCTCTGATGCTTTCATTTTTAAACACCCATAGATGTAGCTTAAGGATGATGGTTATAGGAAATTAAAGGACGTGCCGGTTCTTTCTTGCGGAACCGGCCTCTGGGTTCTTCAGATGATAACTGAAGACGGGACAGACTTATCTTCTGAAGGCAATTATCTGCAGATATATCTGCCTGGTAATAAGTATTCCCGGAGATCGGGACTTCTCACATGGCAAACTTTTCAGTCCCCACTGCTGTGGCGTTCCTTATCTCTGTATCCTAAATAACATGATTGTTCTTCCAAAAGCAACATTATTCATGTATTAAAAAAATCAAATAATCACGTCCTTAACCGTAAGTAAATGAGGGGCGGTATGAAGGGTGAATGAGGAGGTTTTCGGTTTATATTCTGCCGCCTGTACGTAAACCGTTCTCCTGCCGGCAACAGGAAAACGTAACGGCAGCTTTCGTCGCGGAAAAAAACATGTCCTCCTGCATAGTTGCAGGCTGTGGTGCCGCGCTCTTATAGAAAAAACCGATTATTTGCCTCTGTCGTTCGCTGCCGGGGGTATTTATTTCGACATTCCGCTCCTTTTTTTAAAGGGCTTTTCAGTGATCCTGAAATCTGCGGTACGGATATCCTGAACGGTGCCCTTGTCATCCCGTACAGTCATCTTCACATAGTAGGATCCTTCCGCAAAGTCGCTGAGCTCCAGGGCGAGCCAGTGCCGGCCGCGCCTGTCCGGTTGCCGGTAGAGGACCGTTACGTCGGCATTCTCATTATACGGTTTCGAACTGCGCATCAAAAGACTGTTTTGGTAACGTCCGTAGCTGAACTCTATCGAATAATTACCGGGGATGCGATCGTATATCTCGAAAAATACCAACATCTCATCACCATTAGTGAATACGGGATTGAGTGTCGGTGAGAAAGGAATCCTCTTCGTTGCCGTCACAGTTTGCTGGTACCCCAGGATCGGATCGCTGACCAGAATTTGTTTGTCATTCCATTTCAACGGGTCGGGCAGGGGTAATTGCATGGGCCCTGTGCTGTATAGCAACTCCATTCGGCCGTATTTTATATGGTCGTGTTTCATATGTTTGCCATTTCGTCCGAATATATCGATACCCGTAACCGGAGATGCCCCGGTAGTATCGGGGTTGAAGAACCAGGTAACAACGCCGCCGGTGCTGCGGATCTGGTGCAGGCCGAAGTTCCGGGCAGCCAGCACATGGCGGACCCGCGGATCTCTGGTTGCAAGAAACGTGCTTTTCATGGTTACGCTGGTGAGCGGATGTTTCTCTCTCCTTTTAGGCTCCAGGCGCCGGTAAAGCCGCTTTAAATCCGGATCCACGACTAACAGATATTCCGTCTCATTTTTCCTGTTGAGGTAACGGAAATAGTGATATTCGGTTTTGATGAGATTGCTTCCCGTTATCAGATCTGTTGTCGATCCGGGGGATTCGCGGTCGCGGCGCCGGGCCTGTTCAGCCTCCCAGAACTCAAAATGATGCAGGATAGCCGGAGCCTGGAAGACCGCTGCTCCGGCATTTCTGTTAACACTTCGTTCGATGATGGCATTGGTGAGTTTGTTGTACAAGGTAACGAAATAGCCGGTTGTACCGATCAACTTTTCGACAATGCTGTATTTGAGCATTAACGCTCCGCCCTGGCGATCCATACCGGCTGCAGGAAGCGAATAACCGAAAGTCGGTATCATCTGCATGACCCCCGGCTGTAGTCCGTATCCCCCGCCTTTGGCATCTTCCCCAAACAGGTAATAGGACGGCTTCTGCCGGTTCGAAAACGTGTATTCCCAGAGTTCCACATCCATGATCAGGGGGATGATCGGGTGGATGATTCTTCCATCAACAATCAGCGGCCCGCCGTGCACCGGATCGTTAATCAGGTTGGGGGGCGTCACGATTTTCTCCTCCCTGCGATCGGGCTTCCCGAACCGGACATAAATGAGTCCCCGGTCGTCGGTGCCGTATACTGTATTCCCCGCCCGGCGGAAGTGTTTTCTGGCGTAGGCAATGCGCCGCCAGTGTTCGATCAGCCGTTCGTTCAGAGAGGTTGATAAAACGGGATCCCGGGAAACCCAGAATGCGACCATCTGGCCGAATATCGCAGGATTCTCATTGTCAATTTCTTTCTTCCACACCTTCCGGAGCCTGGGCGGAGCAATCGGGAGTACCCGCCTGAATTCCTCTTTCATGGCATGAGGCTCCCGCGTCCAGTTCGCTTCCCTGAGGAAATCCAGGTAATATTTGCAGGCCTCCTGATAGCGGGCCGTGTCTTCGTGTTCCGTAACCGTTCGAATGTAGTGAATCGCCATCTTCGGCTCGACCGATTGCCGGGATTCCTGCCGGCCGAGCGCCTGCTCCCATGTGTGAACGGCCGCCTGCCAGCGACCCGCCTTAAGCTGACGTAGTCCTGCCCCATAAGCCGTTTTCAGGGAGACGGAAGATTGGAACCGGCGGGCCTGTGCGAAGCCGGAGCCGGATACACGGGTATTCGTCAGCAGAAGGAAAACGGCCGACAGCACGAGAAATACCCGAATCTTGCGCCCGGGGATAAACATTTTGATGCCTGCATTTGCGTTTTTAAAAATCCCGCAGCAACAATATAATGATAAACAGGATGTTGAAAATCAATAAGATATTGTTATCATTAGTTCCATTGGACAACTTCTTTTACAACCCGTTGGCTGACATTTTATTAGACGGAGTGGTATTTTTAAGGCTTTCATTATAATCAGGCGGTTTTTTATGCATGTGATTCCTGCTATCGATTTGCTCGACGGAAATGTGGTTCGTCTTTCAAAAGGAGATTATGATCAGGCTCAAATTTATTCTCATGATCCTCTGACGCAGGCTCATGCGTTCGAACAGGCGGGTTTCCGGTATATCCACATTGTCGATTTGAATGGTGCCCGCGACGGCCGGTTTGTTAATCTGCCTTATATCCATCAAATCATCAATGGCACCAATCTGCAGGTCCAGACCGGCGGAGGGATTCGTTCATATGAAGATGCGGCGCGGCTGCTTGAGTCCGGTGTCAGAAAAATCATCAGCAGTTCGATGGCTGTTCGCAATCCGGAGGCCTGGAAAAATGTGCTTGCGGCCTTTGGTGCGGAGCGGTGCGTTTTCGGAATGGATCTGAAAGGAGGAAAAATCGCCATTTCAGGCTGGAAAGAGCAAGCTAATCAGTCGGTTGCAGAATATCTCGAGGGAATGATCGGCGCGGGCCTGCGAGAGGTGCTTTGCACGGATATTTCGCGCGACGGCACACTGGCAGGAGCTAATGTGGCCCTGTATGAGCGGCTGCAGAAGGAGTACCCGGCGCTTCGCTTCATTGCCTCAGGCGGGGTTTCTGGTGTGGAGGATCTGGAACGTCTTTCGGCTGCAGGAGTATACGGTGTCGTAGTCGGCCGGGCTTACTACGAGGGCAGGTTGACACTTCAGGAAATGGCCCGGCATAACGAGAGCGGGACCGAAGGATAGCCCCGTCACAGCTCATCTTCCCGGTACGTCCGGCCTAACGAAGTAAACGAACAGTGGAAGAGGAAGGCTGTACCGGAGATTAATCCCCGGCAGGATGAACGGCAAGGGCGGCGGAACGGGAAGACGAGGCCCTTGCAGGTTTGAATCTCTCCATTCGGGCGGCATAGTAGGATCCTATGATGAAGATGCCTCCAAGCACCTGGGCAATGACCGTTTCCCAATTATTGAAAACGGAGAACCATGTTCCTGCCCAGGCCGGGATCTCCAGCGGGAAAGTATGTGTGGGAATCCAGTGGGCCAGTTGCATCTCGTTCACCTGTTCACCTACCATAATCTCGAAGACGAAGCCCAGCATGATGCCGGTGAACACAAGCATCTTTTTATGCGGAAGCTTTTGATGGGCGACGAATACAAAATACCCGGTTATCAACACAAGAACCAGTCCGAAGGCCGTCCCTAATACGACGTGCGTGGTTCCTACCTGCAGGCGAATATTCTGCAGGAAGATATCCACCTCAAACCCCTCACGGAATACCGAGGCAAAACCAAGCAGAATGAGTCCTTTGTAAGCCACAGATTTGGCCGCTTTAAACTCCTCGCCACTTGCGGATTCAATAGAATTGATGTATTGCTTTTTTTTGCGATTGTGAAAAGAGATCCAGCCTGTCCAATATACCCGATGGAAAAACCAGTTCATCACGATGAGTAGAACGACGATTGCCAAAAGGCCGGTTGCTGCCTGGATATTCAATTCTGAGGTAGTATCGGCTACCAGCGACAAAATTCCGACCAGAATAAACCAGGTGATCAACGTGGCTCCGAACCCGAGTCCCGCTCCGCCTGCAATGGGCTTCCAGTATACTTTTTGCGTGCGTATCAGCCCGGCAATGACGGCAGACAGCACCAAAATGCATTCCAGGCCTTCCCGGTATACCAGCACAGCCGTATAAATGATCCCTGCCGTTGGAGAAATGCCGTAAGCAACCGGATTCGGGTTCCCTTCTGCCGTAATGGCCTGCCAAACCAATACCGCTATGAGTACTGCCCCGCCCAGGTATATGAGGCCGGTCGTTAATACGGAATGCTTCATAAAGGAAGGTCTTCTCCTTGTTGAGACAAAGTTGATTAAATCTGGCTTTTATGTGTACCTTATATGCCGGTGTGGTGACTGTAGTACAATTTAACTATTTGAACTAAATCTAAATAACATCCGGATAAAAAACCACCTTTCGTTCCGGTTTGTTCGAATATTTTTTTCAGAGAGGGAACCGGTTATCCGGTATCTTGTTTTCTTTGTTGAGCTTATAACGAATCGTATTTTTTTACCCCGGCAGGGTGTGCTATCCTTCCAAAGGATAGCGTGAGGAAGCATCGACTTAAAGCCGGCACTCAACGGCGGGATGCTCCCCATATCGTCCATCGTCAATCCGATTCATTCCCTGGTTTTGGTTAACGGATGGATGGAGTTATTCCTGCCGGATTTCAACCTGTTAAACGATGAGAAGTACTTCTCATATTATATTATTGACGAAAATGATTTTTTCTCCAAATCTAATGGAGAAAATTATAAGGATGAATTTACCGCCGCTCGAATATATCGTTGCCCTTATTTCCGAATCGGTTTCCACAGCGATTTCCGCGCCTGAAGCGACTGGTTGACTCCGATTAGCGGCGTCACTGCCCTGCCTGCAGGGGGTTATTTTTGCTCCTCGCGGCTTCGCTGTAATGTGTCCAGCAATTGCCAGGCCATGGGGCCGAACTGGAAAAGTACATCCAGCAGGCAACACCAGGGCTCAAATCCTCCGAAATGCTGATTGTATACCGGATGTTCGAAAGACATCGGCTTATGATGGGTTGACTGCCTCATATAAGGCCGGCTGTCGTGCTCCTGCCAGAGGCGATCACATGCCCGGTTTTTGCAGAGCTGATCCGGATCCGGATCGTAAGACTCCAGATCGTGAGCCCATAACCATTGAACGTCTATATAAAGATAAGTGAACAGGCGCTGCCATAGCAGGGCCACAGCCTCAATCAGCAAACCGGTTGCAGCCGCTTTCTCCAGATCGGTGCGTATCTCAGGCTCATAAAAGTTAAAATAAGGGCTGTTCCGGTAATTGAGCCGAAGTGTACGGATCCAGTTGCCGATCCAGGACGATCCCGGCTGCAGGCGGACCTGATAAAGCGGCACTCTCCGGTCAGACGGATGAATGGGAACATGCAGCCATCTGGTGCGTGTGGCGGTCCGGATTTTGCAGCGGTGCACCCGGCTTTTCCGGGAGAAGGGATTCACATCATTCAGGATGACACAATCGGACCGTAACATCATTGCCAGATCGTGCAAATCGGGAATGAGTACGGGGGTAAGTAAGCTGAGGACAGCCATAAACCGGTAGCTAATTCAAACGGATATCCATAGGGTGCAAGTAAACAATAGTAATACCGGGCGACAATAAAGGCAAATGTTTCGGTGCCCTTTTACGTTGTTGATCAGCAGAGGTATCGTTATTTTTGCCCTCTCATAAAGTAAATGCTCATCCGGAAAACGAATATGTCCGACAAGATACGTGTACGATTCGCCCCCTCACCAACAGGATTACTGCATATTGGCGGGTTACGAACGGCTCTCTATAATTTCCTCTATGCCCGGCATCACAGCGGTGTTTTTATTCTGCGTATTGAAGATACCGATCAGAACCGCTACGTGGAGGGAGCCGAAGAGGATATCATTCAATCATTAAAATGGGCGGGGCTGGATTATGATGAGGGACCCGGTAAAGAAGGTAAGGCAGGTCCCTATCGCCAAAGCGAACGATCCGAGCGCTATCGGGAGTGTGCACAGCAATTGATCGGGCAGGATAATGCCTATTACGCGTTCGATACTCCCGAGGAGATCAGTGAGATGCGAATCCGCCTTGAAAAGTCGGGCAACCCTTCGCCAAAGTATGACGCCATCACACGGATGTCGATGAAAAACAGCCTCACTCTTCCGAAAGAGGAAGTGGAGCGAAGGCTGGAATCGGGCGATGAATATGTGGTTCGCCTGAAGGTTCCGCGCCGGGAAACCATACGTTTTGAGGATGAAATTCGCGGCTACGTTTCGTTCGAAAGTCAGGGGCTCGATGACCAGATCTTGTTAAAATCCGACGGATTACCGACCTATCATCTTGCCAATGTGGTAGATGATCATTCTATGGATATCACGCATGTGATCCGCGGCGAAGAATGGCTCAGCAGTGCGCCGAAACATATATTGCTTTACGAATATCTGGGATGGACACCGCCCCGTATGGCTCATTTGCCGCTGATCCTGTCTCCGCAGGGCGGCAAGCTCTCGAAGCGGAATGCCGAGGTCCTGGGTATTCCGGTCAATGTACGTGACTATGTAGCTCAACAGTATGAACCCGACGCCCTGGTGAATTTTCTGGCTTATCTGGGATGGAACCCGGGAGACGACCGGGAGATCCTCACACAGGATGAGTTGATCGATGCGTTTTCCCTGGATCGGGTCAGTAAAAGCGGGGCGATCTTTAATCCTAAAAAGCTGCTGTGGTATAACGAGCAATATCTGAAGAGCCGGCCGGCCGGTGAATTGCTGCCGCGTGTACGTGAGCAGGCAGTGATGGAGGGTTATACCGATGTTCCGGATAGCTATTTTCTTGAGATGATCCGCCTGATGAAAGATCGTGCTCAAAAAATCACCGATTTTGTGGCCGAAGGGCGCTATTTTCTGGAGGCTCCCCAAACCTTCGATGAGAAAAGCCGGAAGAAAGCGTGGAAAGCGGGTACGAGCCTGCTGGTTACAGAGTACCGCGACCGGCTTGCGAAACTGGATCCGCGCGAGTGGAAAAGCGCACAGCTGAAAGAAGTGATGTCGAATTTACTGAAGGAAAAGGAACTGGGATTCGGGAAGCTGGCCCTTCCGACGCGCCTGGCGGTAAGCGGCATAGGTTATGGACCTGATCTATTCGATATGCTTGAGTTGCTTGGCCGGAAAGAAGTCCTCGCCCGGCTGGATTACGCGCTCAGGAGAATGGCCGGATAGCGGTCGATTCTAAATTATCGGGCATGCTGGAAAAGCTCCTTTGCCGGTCCTCCTATAATTGATTCCGCCGTGTATTTTGCAAAGCTCCGATATAAATTGATCACAAGAGACGGATGAGTAATGAGCAGTTATGATGCCGTTGTTGTGGGGGCGGGTCCAAACGGACTGGCTGCTGCCATTACCCTGGCCAGGGGCGGCGCCAAAGTGTTGGTGGTCGAAAAGGAGGATGCTATCGGAGGAGGCATGAGAACCGAATCCCTCACCCGCCCCGGTTTCCGGCATGATGTCTGCTCTGCGGTTCATCCATTGGCAGCGTGTTCCCCGTTTTTCAAGTCTGCCAGTCTGGAGCGCTTCGGGCTGGAGTGGATCAATCCGGAGATTGTGATGGCTCATCCGTGGGACAATGGTTCCGCTTCTGCGCTGTATCGTTCAGTAGAGGAAACGGCTGCCACACTCGGCAGGGATCAGGATGCCTACGAAATGTGGATGAACCGGTTCCTTCCTCATGCCGGGGAGATTCTGCCTCAGATTTTGAAGCCGGCGCACAAGGCAAAGCTTTCCCTTCCGCTTGTCCGGTTCGGATTCCAGGCGATACTTCCGGCAGCGGTTCTGGCCCGGCGGCTGTTCAAAGGAACCCGGGCGCGCAGTTTTCTGGCAGGGATGGCGGCCCATTCGATGATGGATCTGGACCTGTGGATGACAGGGGCCTATGGAATCCTGTTTCCTCTCATGGGACATGATACCGGCTGGCCGTTTCCCAGAGGCGGTGCACAGAATCTGGCCCGGGCCCTTCAGCGATACATGGAGGAGCTTGGTATCGAGGTTATTACAGGACGGGAAATAAAACAGATGTCCGATATTCCCGATGCGCGTTTCATACTTTTTGATCTGACTCCCAGACAAATACTCAAAATCGCCGGCGGTCAGTTTCCATCGAAGCAGCGGCGCAGGCTGGAACAATTCCGGTATGGCCCCGGGGTTTTCAAAGTCGACTGGGCGCTCAGTGATCCGATTCCTTTTACTTCGGAAATCTGCCGGAAGGCGCCCACACTGCATCTCGGAGCCGCATTCAAAGAAATTCATCATTCCGAAAAGCAAATATGGAAGGGGCATACGTCGGATCACCCTTTCACCATTCTTGTTCAACACGGTGTGGCCGACGCTTCCCGCGCACCGGATACAAAG
>CAZNHE010000002.1:79181-92135 GCA_964572735.1 uncultured Chitinophagales bacterium
TCCTCAAGCACTCCCCCGGGAGGCGGCGTTCATGGCATGTGCGGTTTTAATGCGGCACAGTCGGTCCGCAGACAATCAGAACGATTGAGAGACTGTTCCTGAATGTTTGCCTGACAGACCGTCCGGATCTGCAGACCACGGAGATTTTTCCATAGGACGCCGGTCCTTTCACGGAACCTACTCCAGGATATTAGCGTTATTACCCGGACAGCATCCCGGTAATTAAAAAGGAGACAGTTATGTGGCAAAGATCAGTTCATTGGTTGAATGTTATAATGGGGATTTGGTTGTTTATTAGCGGGCTCATCCCCGCCATTATTACTCAGGGTAACATGATAGCATCAGGTATCGCGGTTTTCATCCTGGGAATTATAACATTACGTACTTTTAACGGCATCATATTGGCCATCATCGGCGCGTGGCTCTTCTTTTCTGCATTGCTTATTAATCTTGCCGTTTCCGCCAACTTTATCGTATGTGGTATACTCGTATTTCTCTTTGCCATTTGGGGGGCCAATGCGAGGGCCAGGAATACGGTTGCTTACTGAACAAAGAAAAATTTCTCTTGTTCGTCGCAGTTGACGCAAAAAGAAGAGAGGGATTTCCCAGGTGATCTGGCGATATGGAGTATGTCTTCCTGAAAGGGATTTCCAAAACGGCAATCAGCATCTTATAAGGGGTAATAATGAAAATACGGAAGTGTATCGGGGTCTTTTTTATTTTGGCAGGTTTCTGGGGAGCGCAGGCGGCACGTGCCCAGATAGCAGATATCGGCATACGGGCGGGTTTCGATATGATCCCGACCAGCAGCAATGATCAGACACACGGAGGGAGCCTTCCGGTGGGGTTCAACGTGGGGATCCATACCCGGTTATGGCTGCTCCCGCAGCTAGCCTTTGAGCCGGAGCTTCAATATACCTGGATGCACTATTCCAGCCATACTAACACGCCGGATGCCGGCTTTGTGAACGGGATAGCCCGGGAGTTTCAGGTTCCGCCGGCGCAGGTTAGGCAAATGATCGGATCGTATTCGGAAAAGACTACCACAACCACATCTTATCTCTATCTTCCTTTATTGATCGGATACAAGATTAACACGCTCTTTATGGTGAGTGCCGGTCCGGAGTTCGGTTTTCTTCAGGGAAATGAAAACGACGCCCGCCTGGAGGTTCATCTCAATGCCCCGCCGCCTGTTCCGGCTATTATTAAGAGCCACACCAGGGTAAATTCAACCGAGGGGTTGCATAAAACCCTGGTTGGAATCGACGGGGCCGTTCAGATGCATCTTGACACGAAAGTCAGCGCGGAAGTGAGATACACCCGGAGTCTCACCCCGCTTGAAGACGGTCTTTCCGACACGAAATCGTACTATAATTATATTCAATTTTCCCTTATTTATACCCTGGTGAGTTTATGATATCAGCAGGGGGTAAGGTTTGCCACGTTAATAGCTGAACATCCCCTGCTTCCATCTCACGGGGGCGATTGTTCCGTGTAAAAAGGCGGTCAGGCATGAAAAAAACTATTCATCGCTCCTTGTTGGCTTTTTTTGACAGTGTTCTTTAACTTGAAGTCATTGTTTCTATAAAAGGTGTTTATACGGGTGATTATGAAAATGTGGAAGCTGGTCGGCTTTTCCCTTCTTTGTGCAATCTTTCTTGTTTGCAGTAAATCGGTCCGTGCACAGGTTCTCAACGTCAGTCTTCGGGCGGGTTTTGATATGATCCCGACCAGCAGCAACGACCAGACACACGGAGGGGATCTTCCGCTTGGATTCAATGCAGGCATCCGCACTCAGTTGTGGGTGCTTCCAAGACTGGCTTTCGAGCCGGAGGTTCAATATACGTGGATGCACTACTCCAGCCGTTCCAACAAACAAAACCCGGCTTTCGTCAGTATGGTAGCGGGAGAATATAATGTAATGTCGGCACGGCTTGCCGCTACGATCGGCTCATATTCGCAATATACGACCACGACCACTTCCTATATCTATATCCCGCTATTGATAGGCTATAAGATCAACTGGTTTTTCATGGTGAGTGCCGGTCCGGAGATAGGTTTCCTCCAGGCCAATAAGAGTAAAATCGGTATGAAGGCAAATGTAATCACATTGCCCACGACTGCAGATGTCATTGAAAGATACACTACGACGGGTTCTACCGATGGGCTGAACAAAACTCTGGTTGGAATCGACGCGGCCATTCAGATGCATGTTAGCCCAAGGCTCAGTGCCGAATTAAGATATTCCCGAAGCCTCACCCCACTTGAAAGAGATATCTCCACTACGGAATCATACTACAATTACATTCAATTCTCTTTCATTTATACCCTGGCAAGTCTGTGACAACAGCAGTGGCGGCTGCTAACGATTTGTGATTGTCCGGGAATGCTCATCGATTATCCGTGTCCCATGTTCAATGGTGAGCGTGCATCGGATATGGAAAATGGCGCATTATTTGGTTGAGTATTTACTTTTTCTGTGAAAGGAAAGTCCGGATGGCAGAGTTCACCGTATCTGAGGCGCAGCCGGGACCAAGATGCCCGCAATCATTATTCAGTTTCAGAATCTTCGCATGAATGAGGGGAGCAAATTCCAAAGCCGGATGTGGGTTTACCATGTGATCCTGTAATGAAACGACCACAAGCACTTTGGCTTTGACCGCCTTTGCCGCGGCCTGCATCGACTCTCCAAAAGGTTTGAAGACATCCAGTGCCATCATGGCCCGCAGCTGACTCGCCCAGTCATATGGATTAAAACCAGGCTCAAAACTCTTGTATGATTGTGTGATCACCCGCAGGAAATCCGTTGTCTTTGTATGTTCAACCCAATAATCCGGAGTTGTCAGATGCAGCGTATGGATGTCGTCAATCGTTTTGCCGATCGACTCTGCAGATGCCCCTGCCTTGAGACCCTCCTCAATGGCGTCGAGCTCGGAGGTCCAGAGCAGTTTATCATACGAAGTCAGCCGGGTCGAGCCGACAACGGGAACGGCCTTGTCCATGAATCCGGGATATTGGGTAATCCATTGAAATGTTTGCATTCCTCCCATAGATACTCCTATTACCGCATAGATATGATGAATGCCGAGAGTATGATCCAGCAACTCGTGCTCCGCGTGAACCATGTCTCCGATAGTATAGGCAGGAAATGAGCCGTCCGGCTGAGCAGGACTATTGGAAGGTGAAGATGAAACCCCGTCGCCGAGAGCATCGACCGTGACGATGAAGAATTTGGAGGGATCGACCATGCCCTTTGCTCCTATCGATCCGGCCAAATCCTTCGACCGGCCTCCGAACCACGTGGGAAACAGGATTACGTTAGATTCATCCGGCTTCATCGATCCATAGACCCGGTAGCCGACTTTGCAATGTTTAATCACCTTGCCCGACTCCAGGGTCAGGTTGCCGATTTCACCATACAGTTGTTCCGACTGTGCATGGACGCCGAAAGGTATCAGGAATGCAAAGAGGATAATGAATGTAATTTTCCGTTGTAAATGCATGACATCAGGATTTATTAAAGAGCTGTTAAACGATTCGACCAAAAACCTGTTTTTGATCCGTTTTTCTGCCGCCGCGTACGGAGGCCGGCGAAAATCACAGGTTCATCTGTCAGTATACATTTTAATCGGTTGAATCGGAAGGGCTTGTCCGTATGAAGCTGCCCGTATCCGTAATCGGTATAATCCCCGAATGATCCGTGATCTGTTTTTGTTGAGGAAGAACAGTCATTCAGATTCAAAAGAGACAACTATTATGAGTAATAAGCTCAAAACGCTCTCACATGTGCAACTGGAGCGTCTTATTTCCCGGGCGGTAGGTAAGTATTTGGAAGAAGAAGTGGACTGTAAGGTTTTGGAGACGGGCTACGAAGATTTCAGTCAGGAGGACGAGATAGCTCTCAAGGATGACCGTTCCATTACCCTGCGGTTACGTCTGCATTATATGGATCCTGTTATTCCGGAGAGAAAAAGGAAGTAGGAATCGGCTTTAAAGCGATTGTTTTGGAGGAAATTCCTGGCCCTACAGGTTAACCCAGCGTGTTTCCAGGCGGGCAAGCGGCACCTCCCCGGTTTCCTCTTCAAGCTGATGGTGCAGTACCTTTGAATCGCCTTCTTCCGTTTCGTCAAGATTGCTTATGATGCGGGCGCCGTATCTGCATTCCGCCAGAAATTGAGCGGTCAGCTCCTTCAGCCGGTATCTTCCGCGGAAGCCGGAATCAACCGGTTCCATCGCCCATTCAACATAATGCGCGTTATTTACATGTCCGTTAATATCCAGGTCACTTTTTCGTACCATCAGACCGGCTGAGTGAGTGACGTGATTCGGCCCTGGAAGTTGAAGAGACGAATTTGCGGCGAGCGCCCTGGGTGTATTGGTACGAACGAGACGAGTGACGGAGTCAGGCAACCGCGAAGGCCGGCGTGTTGTTCGGTCGATAATCAGCCAGAGGCTGGTCGCTTTTACAAGTACCTGCCGCTCGTAATCCAGAATCTCGAAATCGCGCAATGCAAAAAGCCGGTCGATACCCGAAGGCCAGGTTCTGATGAGGATCCGATCGCCCGATTTCGGCAGTTTTGCCAGGTTCAGCCGAAGCTGTGAAAGAACCCAGGTTTTGTTTTCCCTCCCCAGATCATCTATGGAAATTCCCAGTTCCGTTGCATGGCTGCCCGCCGCTTCCTGAAGGTAATTACACAGGCCCGCCACCTTTACAAGTCCGCCTGCATCTGTTTCATAAGTCCGGACCTGAAACGGTTCCTCCCGGATGCGGTCAACAGATGTCAGGTCTGTGGCCTTCATCACACTTTGATGCCGGGTTTTAGCTGGATATGTAATTCGTCGAGTTGCCGCGGATCCACCACATCCGGACAGTTATCCATCAGACTTTGTGCTTTCTGATTCTTGGGGAAAGCAATGACGTCGCGGATGCTTCCTGCCCCGGTCAGAAGCATGATGATGCGGTCCAGGCCCAACGCGATGCCTCCATGGGGTGGTGCGCCAAAGCGGAAGGCATCCAGCAGAAAGCCGAACTTTTCCTCTGCTTCTTCTTCACCTATGCCCAGCAAATGAAACATCCGTTGCTGCACTTCCCGTTGATGGATACGGATCGAACCTCCCCCGATTTCGTTTCCGTTCATCACCAGATCATAAGATCGTGCGCGGATTTTCTCCGGTTCTTGTTCCATTCTATCGAGATCCTCGCGTTTCGGAGCGGTAAAAGGATGATGCATGGCATAAAAGCGGCCTTCCTCCGGCTCCCATTCCAGTAACGGGAAATCCGTTACCCAAAGCAAGTCTCGCCGGTTTTCATCGATCAGACCATAATCCCGCGCGATCATCAGCCGCATCTGGCCCAGCTGGTGCCAGACATCCGGCGTTGGTCCGGCCAGAATAAGAATCAGATCGCCGATTCCGGCCTTTGCGCGATCGGCTATGGCACGGCTTTCCTCCTCACTGACGAACTTGCTCACACTCGAGTACAGTTCATCTTCATTATTCTTCATATAAATCAGTCCGCCGGCGCCGATCTCGTCTTTTGCCCGTTGAGTCAGGCGATCCATCACTCCCCGGCCGAGGGACCCAAGCCCCGGGGCTACGAAACCTACTACTTTCCCGCCTCGCTGAATTGTTCCTGAAAATACGCGGAACTCGGAATCTTTCACCAGATCCGACAAATCGGTAAACTTCAGATCAAAACGGGTGTCCGGCTTATCCGATCCGTACGTTTCAATAGCCTCCTGATACGTCATTCGTGGAAACGGTACAGTTACTTTTTCGTTAAGCAACCCTTCGACAAGCCGTTTCATCAGGCCTTCAGTCAGTTGATAGATATCTTCTTCATCGATGAACGACATTTCAACATCTATCTGGGTGAATTCAGGCTGACGATCCGCCCGCAGGTCCTCATCACGGAAGCATTTGGCGATCTGAAAATAGCGATCCATTCCCGAAACCATCAGGATCTGCTTATAAGTTTGCGGACTTTGCGGCAGGGCGAAAAATTTACCCGGGTTTACGCGGCTCGGCACCAGGTAGTCACGGGCGCCTTCCGGGGTGCTCCGCATCAGGATCGGTGTTTCGACTTCGGCAAACCTGTTTTCATGAAAAAAGGAACGAATCAGATGATAAGCCTGAGAACGCATCATCATATTTTGCTGCATAGCCGGGCGGCGCAGGTCCAGATAGCGGTAGCGCAGGCGGAGATCCTCATTCGTCTTCAGCTCATTACTGATTTCAAAAGGCGGGGTGTCCGATTTTGATAGGATCTCGAGCTGATGTACCCGTACCTCGATTTCGCCGCTTGGCAGATTCGGGTTGATATTGTTCTCGTCCCGTTTTTTTACAAAACCTTTCACCGCCACGACATATTCGCTGCGCAGCGAATCGGCCAGCCGATGGGCTTCGGCATCGTCCTGTGGAGAAAATACAACCTGGGTTATCCCGTACCGGTCGCGCAGGTCAATAAATATCACCCCTCCAAGATCCCGTCGGGTATCGATCCAACCATTTAATATTACTTCGTTTCCAGTATCATCTCTGCGAAGCTCACCGCAATTATGGGTCCGTTTCAGCTGCATGCTTTGATCTCTGCGAATTACCTGTTTAAAGTCGGTTATGAATACATAGGTCGGCAAAAATAATCATTCCGGTAACCAATCGCTTGCATTCTGCCGGGAATCATTAATTCCTCAGCCCTCCGCTTTCACATTATGAAACTTGTACATTCCGGCATTATTATGCTTTTTTAACATTTATACTGATTTAGCAATGGATTCTTTCCTAAAAAATACGGATACTGATGATTTGGCTGGTTGATTTGCCGCAGCCGGATTACGTATAATTGAACTTACAGTTTAGGTGTGATTATCAACTGTATTTTCGGGGCTGATAATCTCTTCTCAGATGGAAATAAACACTTGAGACACGTCTCATTAGAAACCTGTCCGTTTTATTTTGACGGCACGACTATTTGTAGGACCATTGCTCGAATCGCAGGAGGCAATGCAGCAGGATTGCACCTTACCGGACGTTTCCGTAACAATACGGAGGCGGGCAGCAGACCATGGTTTTATTGTGATGAAGGGCCATGGACCGGCTCGGAGGATTCTTTTCGCATTTTTTCTGATGAATACGACCGTGGGAAACGGGAAGGTGACATAGAGGAGGCCCTATTCCTCACCCAGGAAGATATCCCCGGGATGCCCCCTTCGGTGAAGCTCCTTGTGTGTCATCCGCTTGTCTGCAAAAACAACATGCTGGGCTGGATAGCCGTGGGATTTCCGGCGATCCCGGCACGGGACAGGGACGAGCGCCGGAAATCTGTAATGGCCATCGGTCATCTCCTCACTTCTTATCTGATCTTTCAGTCGGAACCGGATCGTTCGGCGGCGCGGTCCCGCGAAGCCGGAATTTTCAGGGCTTTGATGGCTCCCGATTTATCGGAGCCGGCCGTTGCCGTATTCAGCCGCGAAGCCGGGCCATTACTGACCAGCCCCCGGTGGGAGAAGCTGCTGGATCATCCCGTTCCGGTATTTTCCCCGGCGTCCATTATTCGGGAGTGGGCTCCCGAATGGAATCGCGCTCTAAATGACGAAACAGTGCAGGGACAATGGATAGCTGCCGGGAACAATGCCCGTTTTTTGCACTTTACCATGGTTCCCTGGAAGGATGATCAGGAGGAAATCGGCGGAGTCATTATAGTGAGCGAGACATTTGATAGAGAATCGGAGGAGGAAACCGGACCTGAATCCGATCCGCTGGGCCGCATCCTTTCTTTTGAGGATGAACGCCGGCATCTGGCCCGAAAACTGCATGACGAGCTTTGCCAGTCCCTTTCCGCCGCCCTTTTCAACCTGGAACTTCTCCATCATCCGCAAGAGGCCGTCGGGGAAGATCAGGTTCTGGACAGGACGCGCCGGCTTGTTAATGACGCCATCCTGGAGCTGCGGGAAATTTCCCAGCAGTTATATCCTTCCGTCATTGATGATTTCGGCCTGGCAACGGCTATGAAAGTTTTGTGCAGCCGGTTATCGCGTACATCGGGAAAGCAGATCGGTTTCCAGGCCTTTCAGATCGATCGTGCCATGCCGGATTTTTATCAAATCACTCTTTTCAGGATTTGTAAGGATGCCCTGGAATGTATGATCCGTTATGCAGCGGCCGGTACGATTAATGTACGATTATTCCAGCGCAGCACCTCCGTCTTCCTGCATATTCGTAATGAGGATTCCTCCGGGCTTCATTCCGGCAGGATACCGGAGCAAAATCCGTTGCTGGAAAAATATCTCGCGGGTATCAGGGAGCAAACGGTGCTCTACAAAGGGGATTTCCATATGGATTTCCAGACCGAAGACAGAACAGAATTTATCATCCAGTTTCCGTTGAATACGTGCTTAAAAGTGCTACAAGACAAAAGCTATGAAACGAATTAAAGTTATCCTTGCCGATGATCACGACATTGTCCGTTTCGGTATTGCCAGTGTCATACGCACGGCAGACGATATCGAGCTGATCGGAGAAGCCTCCAATGGGAAAGGCACCCTCGAATTATATCGGCGGTTTGCCCCGGATGTGGCTATCGTTGATATCACGATGCCCGGCATGAACGGGATTGAAACCACCCGCGCCATTCTTGAGGAAGACCCTGAGGCCCGCATCCTCATCCTGACCATGCATATGGATGAAGAATATCTGAACCAGGCCCTGAAGGCAGGGGCTAAAGGATATCTGCTGAAAAACTGTGATAAACTGGAGCTTGTAAACGGCATTCGTTCGATCGCACAGGGCGAAAAGGTGTTCAGCGGGACCATCTCCATGCTGATGACTGAGCATTACATCAATTCAGTTACCGGTCCCTCTCCCGATAAGGTGGGGTCGAACGAGGAGGGCGTTCACCTGACAAAACGGGAAAAAGAAATCATCAATCTGATTGCCGACGGACTCACCAGCCAGGAGATCGCAGAAGCGTTATA
This sequence comes from uncultured Chitinophagales bacterium, assembly GCA_964572735.1. Classification (GTDB taxonomy): domain Bacteria; phylum Bacteroidota; class Rhodothermia; order Balneolales; family DATFMH01; genus DATFNI01. The sequence continues at coordinate 88,154 of CAZNHE010000002.1, forward strand.
TATCTCTCCGAGGACAGTAGAAACGCACCGGGCTAACCTTTTGCAAAAACTGGATATTAGAAATACGGCGGGCCTGGTTCGCTTTGCCATAGAAAATGGTTTTATCGGTGCAAGAGCCGGCGATTCATGAGGAAATCGCTATATAACTAAGTACTTAATATTAAAAAATCTTATTTAATTTTCTAGGTTCCTTTTGTTGCCTCACTGAAATACTTCCGTTACTTTAAAAACAGCAAATGGGGTAATAGCCGTCTGTAGATGATAATTTAACATCCTGCCTATGATCGGGCGGGATGTTTTTTTATCTGGCGGGGAGGATTCATCAACTGTATTTTCTTCTCTCCGGCGAAAAGAGTATTCACCTGTGGAGATGAAAGAGCGCATGTGTCCGGGTGGGATTTCTTTCCACAGAGGTTAAGGGACGAAGGAGAAAACCGTACCCTTCGTGCGCGGGCCAATCAAAGCTCTTTCGCAACGGGTGCCAGTTTCTTATCCAGGGTAAGCAGAGGATAGCCGGATAATTTGGATGAGGCTAATAAATGAATGTCTACAAATCCGATTTCTCTGCCGTTTAGCAGGTTCTTTTCGATAAATATCAGATATTCTTCCATCGTTGTTTTTTCTGATCTCTGCAAATTATTAAGAAGGTCCATAATCCCATGATAATTCTTAAGATTATCGCCTTCCGGCTCACCAATAACAAATTCATAAATGGCAGCTCTCCCTTCCTGAAATGATTTATCCAGACAGAAGTATCAACGAGTATCATCTCAGACACTTCTGTGTCTCTTCACATCCTTCATATTTTCTTCTGTGGCATCCGGCCTGGCCAGTCTTTTACCGCCTTCCAATGAAATCAAAGCTTCCAGGCCAAGTCTGGCGAGACTCGCTTTTTCTTTCACATCTGTTATAGTGCCTTTTTAGGATAAAAAGTTGTTGCAAAGTCAGGGCAGGCAGGGTGCAATGCCGGGTAGAATTTCGGCACAGACATAGCACTCTCTGACTCTTGATTAGCCCCTCACATAGCAGGTGGGATTATTTGACACAAATATGGAACCCATAAGTTACTAATAGCAACTAACTTATGACTTCTATCCTGTAGCGTGGGAGGGACTTGAACCCTCGACCTCCGGGTTATGAATCCGACGCTCTTACCAGCTGAGCTACCACGCCATCGTTCCGGTCATTGCTCCAGGCAAGCCGCTTTTAAGCAAAGCATCAAATATAGGAACCCTGCATGCAAAATGACAGGTATTATTTGAAGAAATCAGCGCTCAGCGGCCAAAGATGATTCATCCAATGGCGCCCCACATATCGCAAGTTTGTAACTTGTGAGAAGAAGCCTGCCATTCATTACTGCCGCAAGTCGCGGACTTGCAGGATAGATTTTTTTATCTCTGCAGCTCCACAGAAGCGGGTTTTTGTACCTGTTTCCCTTTAAGATGCAGGTTCAGATACCGGTTCCATACTTCCGGAAGCAGCACATAACTTTCCACGTTGTAAACCGCCCCGTGCGCACCCAGCGGGTAAATCCTTAAATCGGCATCTTTGCCGGCGTTGGTCAGCGCCGTGATGAACTGCATGGTATTTTGCACATGAACGTTGTCATCCATCATCGAATGGATCAGCAGGAGAAAGCCCTGCAGGTTCTTTGCATGGGTTGTGGGAGACGACTGAATATATCCTTCCCTGTTATCCTTGAGGAGCCCCATGTACCGCTCCGTGTAAATGGAATCGTACAAGCGCCAGTCGGTAGGGGCCGAGTTGGCGATGCCCACCTTGAAAACGCCGGGGTGGACGGTCATCGTATACAGGGTAATGTACCCGCCGTAACTGGTGCCCATGATCGCCATATTATCTCCGTCGACGTAGGGAAGCTGTTTGAGATAGTCGGCCGTTTCCACAAAATCATGGCTTTCCCATTTCCCCAGGTGCTTGTACACGATTTTCTCAAATTTACTGCCGTAATTATTGGAACCGCGGTTATTTACATCTGCGATGATATATCCTTCCTGGGCCAGATATTGATTGGGACCGCTGGTCTCGAACTGGTCATAGACCGACTGCGAACCCGGCCCGCCGTAAACCGTCATAACCACAGGGTATTTTTTATGAGGATCAAAATCCATCGGCTTGATCATGTAACCGTCCAGCTTTTGTCCGTCGGAGGTCGTAAAATGGAATAACTCGCGCGGGGCATAAAAATGGTGTTTGATAAATTGACTGACCGAATCGTTGCTTACGAGCTTCTTGATCATCCTGCCTTTTGTAGACCGCAATGCTACCTGCCATGGCGTGGATACGTTCGACCATGTGTCGATGTAATATTTCGTATTGGGCGACATGTTGAACTTATGGCGGCCGGGCTTATGAGTCAGTTGTTTTTTATGGGAGCCATCGAAGCGGATTGAATAAAGTTGCCGCTGAAGCGGGGAAACCTCTGTTGATGAGTAATAAATAATTTTGTGACGTGTATCAATACCCTCCACCCGGGTGACGCTCCAGTTTCCGTGGGTTACCTGGTTCAGTAGTTTTCCATCATAATTATACCGGTAGATGTGCTGCCATCCGTCCTTGTCAGACACCCAGAAAAATTCCCGAATACCTCTCGGAAAGCTCATCAGATCCATAACATTCGCGTAGAAATCATACACATCAATCCAGGTATCGGAGGTCTGCTGCATGACCAGCCGGCGCTTCCCTGTCTGCACATTAAAGAAGAAAAGCTTCAAATGATTTTGCGCACGGTTAAGAGTAATCACGGCCAGCGTGTTTTTATCGCTGGTCCAGTAGATGCGGGGGATGTAGAAATCTCCGGTTAGTCCGGTATCGAGCCAGATGTGTTTCCCTGATTTAACGTCCACAACGCCGATCCTGACGGTCGGGTTCGGGTCGCCTACCTGTGGATAACGGATTTTGACATATTGGGGATGCAATCCCTGATAATTGGTCATTTGAAAAACCGGTTCCCTGCTTTCATCCACCTGCCAATAGGCGATATAACGGCTGTCGGGTGACCATTTCCACGCCTGCGGCAGGCCGAATTCTTCTTCATACACCCAGTCGAAATGTCCGTTGAAGACATGTTTGGTGGCATCGTCGGTCAACTGCTTCTCCCGCCTGCCGGCAAAATCATAGACATACATATTTCCCCCGCGCTCATAGCCGATCATAGAACCATCGGGAGAAAGCTCGGCTGTGCGGGCATTGCGGGCTGCAAGTTTAAGCGATGAATCTGCCAGCGAATACACATAATAGTCGGAGATGCCCGACCGGCGGAAAATCTTCCTGAAATGACATTGAAATAACAGATGCCGGGAATCATGCGCCCATTGAAAGGATTGATACATAAAGGGCTTATCCGACCCGGGGAAGGTCAGGCTGCCGGCATCGAAGACCAGCTCATCCTTCCCGGTTTTTGGATTAAAAGCGCGAATTTCTTCCCGGTTTTCTTCTTCATTATACGTGATATAGGAATAACGATTCCCGCCATCAATCCAGTTAACGCTCTGAGGGCCGCTTTTTCCCATCAGGCGCCGGGAAGAAAGAAGGGCATATTCTATATTTTTGTAAGGAATCTTATTCTGGGCGCGGCTTACGGAAAATCCTGCCGTCAAAACAAAAAGGATGATCAAACCCGGGCGGGTGCATCTAAACAGCTTCATACATCGTCGAGCTAAAAATAAAAGTTAAAACCGCTGCAAAATACTGAAAGGAAGGTAAGGTTGGAAATAGGGGGTGGGAGGGGAAACAAAATGTATCACCTACGCTGCATGAGCGGTTACAGTCGCCGCAGAAATATAAAAATCCGGAAGATTGTATGAATATGTTGCCACTTGCACCAGAATTTTTTCCGATTCTTACGTACTGTTCCGTTTGGGTCTCTGCAGAATGCCCGAGGATTATAGATTACCGGACTCACTACTCTGCTACTCCAGGGGTTGGAGGGACGGGAGTATCCTTGTGACAGGCTTTCGGCATT
>CAZNHE010000002.1:92235-96713 GCA_964572735.1 uncultured Chitinophagales bacterium
GCAATCCATACGAAGATATACTTCACGGAATTGTGAATTAAGATCGAGAACGCAGTGGCCAGGGCCGCACCGGTAATTCCATATAGCGGGATGAAAATCAGATTTGTGATGACTATAAGGACCAACAGCAGAATATTGGTATAGAAATCGACGCGGTAATGCCGCGAATTCAAAATAATTCCACCATTTGTTCCTGTGGCCATATCAAACAAACGTGCCAGTCCGATATAGAGAATGACAAATTTCCCCGCTGCGTATTCGTGCGGCAGAATCGATAATATGCTATCTATATTTGCCCAAACCCCGATGAAAACCAGGAGACCTGCGATCAATTGGTTGATCGACGATTTTCGGTAAATCTCCGAGATCAGGGAGGTGTCGTTATTTTTCCAGGCCTGGGCGATGAGTGGATGTGTTATTCGGGTGAGGGCCCTGGCCGGGATCAGAATAATGGTTCCGATGCTGAAAGCAACAAAATAAATAGCGGTATCGGCAAGTCCGGATAACGCCCCAAGCATCATGATATCGATATTACTGATGGCGATAGTTGTAAGTCCGCCCAGAATTGCAAAAAAACCGTAGACGCCCATCTCCCTGACAAGATCTCTGTCGGGCCGCGGGAAACGCAGGTTCAGGTGAAGCTCTCCGATTGACGCTACATAAATAATCATGGCTAACAACTGGACGGCGTTGGTAAAGACGTACAGCAGCACGAATTGAGAAAAGGAAACCCATCCCGCGAAATAAATCATTATTGCAAACAGGTTGAGGATCCGAAGCAAAACCTCTCTCGCGAAAGTTCCGAAGACCGATTTCAGGTGTGCCTGAACGTAAGAATCGAATGCGTTAAAGAAGAGGGTAAAACCGACAAGCGGGAGCAGATAAAAATAATATGAAACGAAAAGTCCCGATTTTTCTCCATATATATGCACTAATAAATCCTTCCCTCCCCAAAAAAGGGCTCCGAACAGCAAAAAACCGATCAACGGTACGATGAGAGCTATCGGTAAAAAGCCGTGATGATGTGTTTCGGGATCCCGGAAATAAGGGAAGAAGCGAAGCGTCACCGACCCCATTCCAAGGCTGGCGAACTGGGCGATCACCAGGGAAATCGAGGTAAGCAACTTGGTCAGGCCAAACTGATCGGTCTGGAGGATATGCGGATACAGCCAGATTACATTGACAAAGCCGAGAATCATGCCAATGTAGGTGATAATGGTGTTGCGCAGGCTCTGTTTGACTACGATTCCCACAGATTCTTATTTATGTCCGGGGTGATTTTCGTTCCGCCAGTGATAATGTTCATACAATTTGCCAACCGTATCGCCCGTCTGATGCGAGTGATATAATATTCTGAGGTCCTTCCGCCGCTTTTGCCATCGATCCTCCTTTTGGATGAGTGCCTTCTTTAGTTCCTGGAGAAGAATTTCCTGTGTCCGTACATCCGGCCCTGGAATCCAGTTCGGGTAATCATCCACCAATAGCTGTCCGCGTTCAGTGAGGGTGTATTGCCTGAAGTCAGTACACGTAAAAAGTATGGGACGATCCAGCAAAAGGTAATCTATAAAAATAGAAGAATAATCTGTTATCAAAAGATCGATATCCGCGAGGGATTCATTCATCTCCGGACATTGTTCACTCGAAAAAAGTTTTATGCGTTCGTTTAAGAAGGGTTGCACGTTGCTACTATCGCTGATATGAGGTCGTAAAAGTAGGGTTATATTGTTTTCATTTAGGAAATCAATAAGCCCGGATAAATCAAAATCGGGGAAATTAAAAAACGGGTTGGCGCCCGAATCGCGAAAAGTGGGAGCATACAGAACGATCCTGCTGTCTGCTTCAGGCAAATCAATCAGAGTTGAGATGGGTGTCCGCGCTTTTTTTTGAATGAGCAGATCGTTGCGTGGTTGTCCGGTCAACAGAAATTTTCGGGGATTGATATGTAATGATTCGTTGAAGATTTGCGCGACATATTCAGAAGACACCAGAAACGAATCTATAATTTTTGCGTGCTCCTTCAACATCTTGCAATAATCGATTGTGGGATTTATGATACTAAAACCAATGGGTTTAACGGGAATCCCATGCCATGTTTCAATAATCTTTTTTTCCCGGGAAGGCTTTAAAAAACCTGTATCCCAAAGTCCGTGGCTAATAACCAGGTATCGGGCGCGGAGGAATAGAAACAAAGGACGCAGACTCTTGAAAGGCAACGTATGATAACCTGGCCGGTGATCGCGCGTTATATAAAAACACCGAAGAGAGGGATCGGAACTGAGGCGGTCATAAAGCGCTTTGGGATTCCCATCGATTTTCCGGCCATTGTTCGAGCCGAAGATCCAAATGCGATCATCCTTAGGCCAGAGATAATCTAAAAACTGAACAAATGACTGAAGAATCGTCATCAGTCTGTTGGAAAATCGAAGTTTGAATGGATTATTTGCCAATGGTTCCCAGGTCCCGGTTATATCGATGAACGGGAAATTAACAGGACATTATGCGAAATACAATGCAGGTACGGGGCACGGAGAGATGCTACAGTTTCGATGAAATTATGTTATCATTACCCCGATTCTCATAATTCCAATAATAATTTTTGCCCAGGTGATGCCGTCAACCCGGAAACGCATCCTATTTGTCACATGCTGGTATCCTACAAAAGAGGAACCAGCCTTTGGGATTTTCATCAGAGAACACGCCCGCGCCGTTGCCCGGCAACCGGGAATTGATTTGAAGGTATTGCAGATCTGGCCGGTTAAAAACAGGAAATTATATCAAAAAGAAGTGCGGGCATTTATCGATGATGCCGGGATCGAGACACATCAGATCCTCATTCATAGCCGGGCTTATAAGCTGTTCTATTTGCTAAAGGGCTTTTTGAGCCGTTGTGCCATTCGCCATGCGGAACAGTGGCTAACCGGCTGGAAACCGGACCTGATTCACGGAAATGTTGTTTACCAGGCAGGAGTAATAACAGCCAGGATGGCCCGGAAATGGAATCTTCCTTACGTAATCAGTGAACACTGGACGGGGCTACGATGGTATGTACAAACGCGGTATGTTGCATCTGACGAGGGAATCAGGGCTTATCAAAAAGCGCAACGAATCTTCCCGGTTTCTGCCTATTTACGAGATAACATCGAACAGATTGCAGGAATCAGGCTTCGGGTAAAAGTGATTCCCAATGTTGTTGACACCGGCCTCTTTCTTCATAAACCCTGGAAAGCAGAGGAAGCAGTACAGATCGTTTGTGTTACCAGTTTCAAAAAAACGCGTAACCAGAATAAACTCCCCGGATTGCTTTTGGATGCGTTTTCGAAGCTTCCTAATAGAGAACGTGACAAGCTTCGTCTTAAGATTATAGGAGGAGGAGAACATTTAAATGCCTTTGAAAAACGAATTGATCAACTGGGGCTTTCCAGCCTGGTTACGTGTCTGGGATGGCAATCCAAGGAAGAAATTGCGCGCAGAATGCAGCGAAGCGATTTCCTCGTTCATCCTACGCGCAGGGAAACATTCGGAGTCGTGGTAGCAGAAGCACTCTGTTGCGGAGTTCCCTGTATCGTGAGCAACATTCCTGCCCTCTCCGAGCTGGTAGATGACAGCTGTGGAATTTTGGTTCCGGAAAACACGCCCGAAGCCTGGGGTAATGCATTAACCTCCTTATCCGAAAAACGATCCGAATATGATCATGAGGCCATTGCAGATCGTTTCAGAGAAAAATTTAATCCCGGCACGGTTGGTAAATCTATCGTAGAGGAATATCATCATATTGATGAGATTTTATAAAACCCCTTATGATTGAATCGCATCCCTTCAATTCCAACTATGAAGATACCGGCCGAGCATTCATTGCGGCTCAGGAGATCAAAACATCCGTGGGTATACAAACGACTATCGCAAATCCTTTTTCTTGGCATTTCGGAGTAAAGAGGAAGATACCTCAGGTGTTCTGCTTAAATATATCACCTGACAGAAAGGCTTTAAAAAATCAAATTTGCCTTCCCAGTCATCTCCAATAATAAACGTATCAATTCCATATTTAATCACATCTTCTTCCTTCTGTTCCCAATTCTCTTCCGGAATAATCATATCCACATATTTTATTGCTTCGAGATTTTTCTTTCGTTGTTCATAGGTATGAAAGCTTATTTTATTTTTTTGATCCTGATTGAATTCATCCGTAGAAAGGCCGACGATCAGCATATCACCAAGTTGCCGGGCTCTGCGTAATAATTCGAGGTGGCCATAATGAAACAGGTCAAAGGTACCATAGGTTATAACCTTATGCATAATACAAGTCTTCTAATTGAATGATTATACGCTACCTGGAAAGTGTCAGGGAACTCGCCTGAGGCCTGAAAAATATAGGCATAGCCTTCGGTCTTCATCCGATACTACTTTCCATGTCCGCATTCACACGATCGAATCTGTTCAAATTCCCTTATCCATCCGAATTGAGCAGCGATCTGAGGTCA
>CAZNHE010000003.1:0-22306 GCA_964572735.1 uncultured Chitinophagales bacterium
TCAAAATCGTAAGAAGCAAGAGTTGAAATATGATAAACATGTTTTGCACATGTATCAAATGAGATACCGAATTCATCATTTGTACATAGAATGCTAATTACATTGGATCACCATGTTTCCATTTTGTGTATTTTTGTGGTCATTATGACTGAATTTTCTCCCACGACAATCATTCGGGAGGAATCTCCGGTTTAATCCATAAAACAAGAAACCTGTTATGAGTTCCTGGTTACCCTCCGAAAAGCGATACGACAAAATGACCTACAAACGATGTGGGCGCAGCGGAATCCGGCTGCCGGTCGTGTCTCTGGGATTATGGCATAACTTCGGGGGCGTCGATGCCTTCGAAAACGGCCGGGCCATCGTACGCCGGGCGTTTGACCTGGGTATCACGCATTTTGATCTGGCCAACAATTATGGTCCCCCGCCGGGTTCGGCCGAAGAGAATTTCAGCCGCATTTTGGCCGAAGACCTCTCTTCCTATCGTGACGAGCTGATCATTTCCAGCAAGGCGGGATACCTGATGTGGCCCGGGCCGTATGGAGAATGGGGATCACGCAAAAACCTGATTGCAAGCTGCGATCAAAGTCTGAAGCGGCTGAGACTCGATTACGTCGACATCTTCTACAGCCATCGTCCCGATCCGGACACCCCGCTCGAAGAAACGATGGGCGCGCTGGACCACATCGTGCGCAGCGGCCGGGCGTTGTATGCGGGCATTTCCAATTATCCGCCTGATCTGGCGAAAAAGGCTGCCCGCATCCTCCGCGACCTGGGCACGCCATGCCTGATTCATCAGCCGAGATACAGCATGTTCGACCGGTGGATCGAAGGGGGCTTGCTGGATGTGTTGAACGAAGAAGGAATGGGGTGCATCGTTTTCTCGCCGCTCGCTCAGGGGCTTTTAACCGATAAATATCTCAAAGGTATCCCAAAAGATTCCAGGGCAGCAAAACCTCACGGCTTCCTAAAACGGGAAAGTGTGAATGAGGCGACCGTCAGGAAAGTCAGGAAACTGAATGAAATCGCTAAGGAGCGGGGTCAGACCATGGCTCAACTGGCCATTGCCTGGGTACTGCGTCATAAAGAAGTAACCTCTGCACTCATTGGAGCCAGCAAGATCAGCCATGTCGAGGATATTGCGCGCGTTCAGGAAAACCTTTCTCTCAGCGCAGCGGAATTGTCAGCCATTGAGAACATCCTGGCAGCGTAGGCCGGACAGCCTGTCCGGCAATGCCCCGTAAATCCAAAAACGGATGGATTGTTCGGGGAGATCTTTCCCATCTCTCATTTGCACAGATTTGTGACGAAATAGTGAGGATTATCTCAAATAATCATCCTTTCTTCCCATAAGTCCTCTTACACAGGATCTGCGGCGATAAACGGTATGAACATTCTATTCTGACAACCAACTTCCCACGTATTAAATCCGGCTTCTCATTCGTTGAACAACGGGGACTTACACAAAACCTGAAGTTTATTAACTCCGCAAGGCTGCTATGAAAAGGTCCAACCGCTTCTCTATCCCGTTATTGCTGATGCTGGCACTGACCAGCACAGCATGCCAAAGCAAGGCCGGCAGCCATTTATCCCGAATGATTATGCCCGATTCCAGCCAATACCGGGGGACCATCACCGCGCCCGAATTCCCCAAAAATATGCAATGGCTGAATACGGACCGGCCGCTCAGCCTGAAGGAACTACGCGGCAAAGTCGTATTACTCGATTTCTGGACGTACGGATGCATCAATTGTTACCACATTATCCCCGATCTGGAAAAGCTGGAAGAAGATTTCCCGAACACGCTGGTGATTATCGGGGTGCAGTCCGCCAAGTTTGCTTCTTCCGGAGAAATACAAAACCTTCGCCAGGCCGTTCTCCGCTGGGGACTTAAGCATCCCGTGGTTAATGACAAGGATTTCAAAATATGGAATGAATATGCCATCCACGCATGGCCGACTCTTGTACTGATTGATCCGACAGGAAAGATTGTCGGGGAGCTTTCGGGGGAAGGCATTTACGATACGATGCACCAGTATATTTCGGGAGTAATCAAGACCTTCGACAAAGAGGGAAAGATCAATCGTAAGCCATTGAATTTTTCTCCTTTATCAGACAAAGTGGCACAATCGCTGCTCTACTTTCCGGGAAAGCTGCTGGCAGACGGTGAACATGACCGGTTGTTTATTTCCGACACGGATCACAACCGAATCGTAATCACCAATCTGGATGGGAAGGTTGAGGCGGTCGTAGGCAATGGAAAGGCCGCTCTCGGGGACGGCTCTTATTCGGAAGCCTCTTTCAACCAGCCGCAGGGACTTACCCTGATCGGCGACAAGCTATATATCGCCGATACCGGAAATAATGCCATCCGAATAGTTGATCTGGATAAGAAGACGGTAACGACATTGGCCGGAAATGGGAAACAGGCGCAACAGTTCAACAAACCGGGATTCGGCAAAAAGGTGGAACTGAATTCACCGTGGGATATCACTCACATCGGCGATGAATTATATGTGGCGATGGCCGGTCCGCACCAGATCTGGAAAATCGATCCCCATACCGGATTTTCCGAACCCTTTGCCGGCACCGGAGCAGAGGGGCTGCAGGAGGGTAAACGACGTGACATCCCGATGGCGCAGCCCAGCGGCATCACAACCGATGGAAAATATCTTTATGTTGCCGAGCCGGAGGCCAGCGCCGTGCAACGAATCGGCCTGGGGGATGATAAACAAGTCACAACGATTGTCGGCAAGGGCCTTTTCGTTTTTGGAGATAAAGACGGATCACGGAAGCATGCGCTTCTTCAACACGACCTTGGTATTGCGCTCTGGAACGGAAAATTGCTCGTGGCCGACACATATAATAACAAGATCAAAGAAATCGACCCGGAAACAGGCCGCACAACCACGTTCTTGGGAAACGGCAAAAGCGGTTATAAAGACGGCACAGGTAAAGAAGCTGAATTTGATGAGCCGGGCGGACTTTCGGTTGCCGGAAACTGGCTCTATATCGCCGATACCGATAACCACCTGATCCGGAAGGCTAACCTGAAAACACGGGAAGTAGAAACCCTGCAATTGACGAACCTGGACAAACTGGAAATGCCGCGGGAGTCGGATCACCCGCAAAAAATCGTCGAATTGCCCGCCCGTTCGATTGCTCCGGGTACGGACCAGATCTCTTTTACTCTTACCATACCCGGCGATTATCATTTCAACCGGCAGGCTTCCAACCAGTTTATCCTTTCTTTCGATCAACCGGCAGCCGCTTTTTCAGGGAAAAAGCAGGCCGTTCTCACCCTCTCCAAAACGGATTTCCCTCTCACTATACCCGTTGATCTGAGTGGAAAGCAGCCCCAGATATTGTTTATAGATGTATATGCGTATTTCTGCCGGAACGGAAATGACGCGCTCTGCCGGTACACCTCCTATCGATATAAAATTCCATTGAACTACAGCGAGAACGGACATCACCGGATTCAAATCCGGCAGGAGCTGCAAATCCCGGGGATGGCGGCCGTTAATCAATAAACTTTCCGTAGGGCGGAGAGCTTCTCCGCCAAGTGATGATCCTTTTCGCTTATGCCTGGCGTTTCAGTGGAAAAAACGGGGTTTTTCCAGGGCCCCCCACCCGTGCCGCCGGACAGACTGTGCGACCTGCAATTCGCAGCGATTAATTCATCAGGTTACATGGCTCTGCCTTATATTTGCAGTCGTATTGTATTTTGGCAGATAACCTTTTCATGGCGTCTTTTTCATCCGAACATAAAAAAATCGTGCTCATCGGCACTGCGCATCCGTTGCGGGGCGGACTGGCGGCGTTTAATGAACGGCTGGCCGATGAATTTCAGCGGATGGGTCATCAGGTCATCATTTATACGTTTTCCTTACAGTATCCATCCGTTTTATTCCCCGGAAAATCTCAATATTCCACCGATCCGGCGCCTGACAATCTGGATATCAGGGTTAAGATAAATTCCGTCAACCCTCTCAACTGGCGGCGCATAGGAAGAGAAATCAACCGGTTGAAGCCGGATGTGGTCGTAATAAAATTCTGGCTGCCTTTCATGGGGCCCTGCTTCGGAACCATCCTGCGGCGCATTCATAAAAATAAACACAGCCGGATTGTCTCCATCCTTGATAATGTCATTCCACATGAAAAGCGGCCGGGTGATCGGGCCCTCATCCGGTACTTCATTAAAAGCTGCGATGCCTTTGTCGCCATGAGTCAAAAAGTGCTGGATGATTTACGAACCTTCACCCGGAAAAAACCGGCACGGCTTATTCCTCATCCTTTATACGATCATTTTGGCGCTCGGATGCCGAAACCGGATGCCAGGAGATACCTGAAATTAAATCAGGAGGATAAAATCATTTTGTTCTTCGGGTTTATCCGTAAATACAAAGGCCTGGATCTGTTGCTGGAGGCTATGAACGACCCGCGTATCCGGAGGGAGAATATCAGACTGATCGTCGCCGGGGAATTTTATGAAGATGAGAAAATGATCCGCAGCCTCATCAAAAAGTATCAATTGCAGGATTCGCTCATCCTGAAAACGGATTTCATACCCGACAGCGAGGTGTCCTGGTATTTTAACGCGTGTGATGTGGTTGTACAGCCATATCGCCGGGCCACACAGAGCGGCATTACACCTATGGCTTATCATTTTGAAACCCCGATGATTGTCACGAATGTGGGCGGCCTGCCGGAAATGGTGCCTGATGAGAGAGTGGGACTGGTGGCCGAGCCTGATCCTCAATCGATTGCCGATGCCATCCTGAAATTCTATACGTTCGACGAATCTTATTTCATTGAAAATGTCAGAAAAGAAAAGCAGAAGTATTCCTGGAGGAATATGGCAGAGGCTGTTCTGAAGCTTCCCGGAAGCAGTGCCTGAAGCTGTGGTTCTGATGTTCTGTGCAGTAGGAAAAAGCGCTAAGGTCGTGAAAATATTAACCTTGCTTTTTTAATATCGGGTTTGCTGCGTCGATATCCGGTACCTCAGTATACCTTTTATGGGAACGCAGATCTCAATTTATCTTATCCGAAACGGTCGGCCAGCCGATTGATCAGGTAGCCGCTTTCTTCCAGAGCCTGACCCGCAAATTCACCGAAAAACTCGTGTACGCCCTCAAATTCTTTGATAAAACCTTCTTTGTCATCATTCCTCACCAGTTCGGATAATCGTTTATGATGTTCGAAAAAGTTGAGCAGCAGTTGGCGGCGGTCTTCATCGGAGAGAACGATATCAGCATACAGACCAGCATCCTGGGCAAAAATTCGTCCCGTCATCATTAATTCGGCTCGGTAGATAGGGCTTGAGAAATCAAGGATATCTTCCGGACGAAGGTCGTAGTACCTCATGAACGATCCGTGCAGCAATGCCACAAAATGCCGCAATCCCTGAATCAGATTCATGGCATGATCGTGTTTTTGCGGATCGACTTCTTTCACCCGCATGCCCCAGAGTTCAAACTGGTGCATCAGCCATGAAAGTTTTTCGTCGTCACGGCCGCGGCAGACGAGCATCACCTGTTTCGAGAGATTGGGCACATCAGGACCATGCATCGGGTGAAGGCTGACAACCGGCCCGTTGTGCACATCCAGCATGAGATTGAGCAACCCGTTTTTATTGGAAGTGAAATCGGCAAGAATGGTCTTCGAAGACAAATGCGGAGCCAGTTTCCGGATTACCTCATGCGTCGAGCGGATCGGAACAGAAACGATCGCCACATCAACATCTTTGGCGAGTTCATCCACCCGGTCCCAGTCATCCTTATCGAGGATGCGGACGTTATGGCCGGTTTTGTCAAATACCCAATGGTAGAGCGTTCCCATTTCTCCGGCACCACCCACAATCAGGATTTGCTTGTTGTCCTGCGTAGCTTTTGGAAACCTGCCGCTCGACTGGCTGGCACGCGAGCTGCTCATGATCATACGAAGAAAATCCTCTGCCCAGTCGGCGTCGAGCCCCTGTTGTTCCGCCTGCTCCCGGAAACGGGCAATTTTATCCTCCTCCCGGGAGGCTACAAAAATAGGCAGCTTATTCTGTATCTTGGTGGCAATGACATCACGTACCGTTTGATTGCGCTGTTGCAGTAAATCAAGAATTTTACGATCGATCTCATCGATTCGCTCACGCGATGCGGACAAATGTTGTTTAGAGGCCGTCATGGATCAGGGGTTGTATCATCTTTTTAAAGAATGCGCGTTAAAGTAAGCAAACATCAGGCAAAAAGTACTGATTTCCGGATAAAAACAGCGTGACGTATCTATGTGCAATTTCAAACTCGTTTCCCCGCATCAGCCTGCCGGCGACCAGCCCCGTGCTATTGACGAATTAGCCGAAGGAATCGATCGCGGAGATAAATATCAGACGCTGCTAGGCATAACCGGTTCGGGGAAGACGCGTACCGTGGCTTCGGTCGTCGAACGCCACCAGACGCCGACGCTTGTGATGAGCCACAACAAAACACTGGCGGCTCAGCTTTACCGCGAGCTGAGCGATTTTTTCCCGGAAAACCGCGTGGAATTCTTCATATCCTATTATGATTACTATCAACCGGAGGCCTATATCGCCTCTCAGGATAAGTATATTGAAAAAGATTTATCCATTAATGACGAGATCCAGCGGCTGAGGCTGCGGGCCACCAGCGCCCTGCTTTCCGGGCGCCGTGATGTGATCATCGTTTCATCGGTAAGCTGCATTTACGGGATCGGGGCACCGGCCGAGTACGCCCAGATGATCATCCCGCTTCAAACAGGGATGGACATGCCGCGCCGCCGCCTGCTTTACGACCTGGTTGATCTGCATTACAACCGGAATGATATCGAATTTATGCCCGGCATATTTCGGGTTCGCGGCGATATTGTAGATCTTTATCCTGCTTACGAGAGCTACGGGCTGCGTATTACATTCTGGGGAGATGAGATCGAAGAACTGGCATTTTTCGATCCGCTGACCGGAGAAGTGCTGGAGAACCTGCAGGAATACACCATTTACCCGGCTTCTCACTTTGTTACCACAAAAGACCGGCTTAAGGAGACTATCGATCACGTCCGCGAGGAGCTGACCCACAGGACGGCGGATCTGGAAAAGGAAGGCAAGTTCCTGGAGGCAAAACGTCTGGAGCAGCGAACGCTTTTCGATATCGAAATGATGCAGGAGGTCGGCTACTGCTCGGGCATCGAGAATTATTCGCTCTACCTGTCGGGACGCCGGCCGGGGTCGCGGCCTTACTGCCTCCTCGATTACTTCCCGGACGATTATCTGATGATCGTGGATGAAAGCCACCAGACGGTGCCTCAGATTCATGCCATGTACGGAGGCGACCGTTCCCGCAAGCTGGCACTGGTCGAGCATGGTTTTCGCCTGCCTTCGGCTCTCGACAACCGGCCTCTCACCTTTGAGGAATGGGAATCGATGACCAACCAGTGCATCTTCGTCAGTGCGACTCCGGCAGATTATGAACTTGAGAAAAGCGAGGGAATCATCGTCGAGCAGATTATTCGCCCAACCGGACTAATGGAGCCACAGATCGAGATGCGTCCTCTCGCCAACCAGATTGATGATTTGCTGGATGAAATTGGCAAGCGCGTAAAACGGAAAGAACGGACGCTGGTACTGGCTCTGACCAAGCGCATGAGCGAGGAGCTCTCCGAATATTTGCGGAATCTTGGGATTAAAGCCGCCTACATGCATTCGGAGCTGGATGCGCTCGAACGCGTGGAAGTGCTGTACCGTTTTCGCAAAGGTGATTTTGATGTGTTGGTAGGGATCAACCTGCTCCGGGAAGGCATCGACATCCCCGAACTCGGACTGGTTGCCATCCTGGATGCCGATAAGGAAGGATTCCTCAGATCGGAGACCTCGCTGTTTCAGATTGCCGGGCGTGCAGCGCGAAACGTGGATGGGCGTGTGATTCTCTACGCGGATAAAATGACCGACAGTATAAAAAAGGTAATCGATGAAACGGAACGCCGGCGTGCCATCCAGGATGAGTACAATCGTGAGCATAATATCACCCCACTCACCGTTCAAAAAGAACTGAAGCCGCTGGTGGATCCGGCGCTGATATCCGCAAAAGGGTTCAGCTTCACCGAAGAAATCGAGGCGGACGAGACCGAACGAATCAAAGTGGCCGATGACGGCATCCGGTACAAGCCGGGTCCGCAGATGAAGGAAGTGGTCTTTAACGATAAGCAGAAGCTCATCGAATTCCTGGGCTCGGAAATGAAACACGCCGCCCAAAATATGGAGTTTGAAGAGGCCGCCCGTATCCGCGATCAGATCGAGGAACTGACCAAAGAGGTGTGATCAGTATGTTCATCATTGCTTCCATTCCGTGCATTGTGAAGATAAACCGCAATGTTCACAAGGGTTTCGCAATGTACCCCATATATGGGTCTTTATGAACATTATGATACTCCCAGTGTCATGAAGAAGCACAGAAAAGAGCCTAACCTGCCTTACTCCGGAGGCTGACTCCGGCAAGAGATAAACAGGTAAATCACGTATATTCCGTGCGGTTATTCCAATTGTGAATGAATTGCACCGGGATTGCCGTTTACATCATTATTGTACCATCGCACGGATCTTAGCAGCAGATATGTGGCCAATGAGCACGTTTCTATACATCAAAAATTTTCTGAGTGATAAAAATGTCGCCTCTGTCACCCCTTCATCATCCGCCTGCGTTAGGCACGTGTGCAGAAAAATTGACTTCCGGAAGAGACTGACCGTTTTTGAATACGGACCCGGCAATGGAGTATTCAGCCGATATCTGCTCGATCATATGACCGGAGATTCCCGGCTGATTCTGATCGAATTGAATGCCCGGTTTGCCGCTTTATTGAAGCAGTGGAAGGATCCCCGAATGAGTGTCGTCGAGGAATCGGCAGAAGCAGCCCTCCGGATTGCGGAAGATATGAATATCGAGAGCGCAGATTACGTGATATCGGGCATTCCTTTTTCATTTCTGAATGAATCCCAAAAACAAGATGTGTTGCGGGAAACCTACGCCTTACTAAAACCAGGCGGCAAATTTCTGGCTTATCAAACCTCCGGACACCTGAAGAATCCGGTGCGGAAGGTATTCGGAAACCTTCGTACAGAGGTGGAATTGCGCAATATTCCGCCGATGCTGATTTATGAGGCCCGCAAACAACCGGAAAACGGGCTGCAGGTTCCGGAATAACTGCTGCCCCCATTCCCGCCTGACCATCCCTTTATCTTCGTTCCCCTAAAATTGTGCTGACCGGAGATTGGTTGTTTCGGGCCACAATCCTTATTTTGAAGAATTACGAAACGCTTGGCTATTAACCTTTTGGGGCTTAAATGGGTAAATACAAGCACGAAAGACCGGAGATCATTCCGGTTGATAAACTTTTGGAAGGATATATGACCGGTATTTTTCCAATGGCCGGATCACATGACGAGGCCGGTTACGAATGGTATACGGCCAGAAGGAGGGGTATCATCCCGCTGGATCAATTTCATGTATCGAAGAATGTACGCAGGCTGATCCGGCAGGGGCATTTCAGAGTTGATTATGACACCTGCTTTAGGGAAGTGATGGAGGCCTGCGCCGACCGCACCAGTACATGGATCTCGAAAGTCATCATTGAATCGTACGTGCAGTTACATGAGCTTGATTTCGCCCATTCCGTGGAAATATGGAAGGATGACAAGCTTGCAGGCGGCCTGTACGGAGTGACGATAGGCGGGGCCTTTTTCGGCGAATCCATGTTTCACTACCAAAAGGATATGGATAAAATCGCCCTCTATTTCTGCCATCAGAGGCTCGTGGAGGGCGGGTTTGTTTTATGGGATACTCAATTTTATACCGACCATCTGAGCCGGTTTGGCTGCATAGAAATTTCTGCCGATGAATACCTGCGCAAGCTCTACGAGGCTCTGAAAATAAAAGCCTGGTTCAAGGCTCCGGACCGAAATCCCTGAAAGATGATTGCCCAAAGAGCTCCAGCTGCCGGCCATCGACGAATATCTCCAGCTCAAGTCCGGATACCGTAATTCCCAGCAGACGCACTTTCCGGTTTCCCGCCTCAGTAGCCGATAGCATCTCTTTAGAAAGAGCAGCCAGCGCCTGCGCATCCCGGATAAATCCGCCGGGAGTTGTACTGCGTGTGATACGCTGAAAATCATCATACCGCACTTTGAGCGTCACCGTACGACCTCCGGTATGGTTTTTTGCCAGGCGGACAGCCACCTCTTCGGCAATGACGTCAAGCCTGCGCTCCATTTCCGCGACGTCACTCAAATCCTCCGAAAAGGTGTGCTCGGCGCCAATGGATTTACGAATACGATTCGCCTGCACTTCCCGGGAATCAATCCCGCGGGCAATCTGATAATAGAAAGATCCCGTTTTCCCGAAATGTGAGATTAAATCCTGCTCGGACCACATCTTCAATTCGGCCCCGTTATGGATGCCCAGCGATTTCATCTTTTCTCCGGTCACCCGGCCTATTCCATGAAATTTTTCGATGGGAAGACCGGAAATAAATTTTTCGGCCATATCAGGGGTGATAACGGTGAGCCCGTCGGGCTTTTGCAGGTCCGACGCGATTTTGGCGAGGAATTTATTGGGAGCCACTCCCGCCGACCCGGTCAGCCGGGTGCGCCTGAGGATCGCTTCTTTTATTTCTCTCGCCAGCAGCGTGGCAGAAGGGTTTCCCTTCTTGTTCTCCGTAACATCGAGATAAGCCTCATCGAGAGAAAGCGGTTCTATCAGATCGGTATATTCCGTAAATATTTCCCGTATCTCCCTGGAAACGTCCCGGTAAGCGTCGAATCTCGGTTTCACAAAAATGCCCTGCGGACACAACCGGCGGGCCTGTGAAGACGGCATGGCCGAGTGAACCCCGAACCGACGCGCTTCATAACTGGCCGTGGCAACCACTCCACGGCTCTCAGGCGGACCTCCGACAATAATCGCCTTCCCCCGCCATTCCGGATGATCGCGCTGTTCAACCGATGCATAAAAAGCATCCATGTCGATATGGATAATCTTACGGAGTAACATGAGGAAAAGGTATGGAAATTATCATTGTGGGTGATAAAATCAGTACCGGGTTTTTATTTTCCCGGGTTTTCTTCCATCAACATCCTGCTCTCTGTTACAAGGCCGGTCTCCGCCGACTGAGAATGTAGGTTAATCGCTGAAAAATCAGCATCTGATTGACGCTATGTTTTTATCTTCCGGCAAAGGGAATGAATGACGATGAAAATAAATGGATTTTTCGACAGCAAGGTATGCCGGCATTCTTTATGGCTGATCCCGGACATGCCGGAACGGGAAGGCCTCCGGAAGTTGATCCTGAAAAACCAGCGGCGTGCAAACCAGCCCGCTTTCAGCCCGCACATCACCTTGCTTGGCCATGTTGAGGGTGATGATGCGCCATTTCTGGCAAGCGCGATGAAAATGCTCGGCCGTGTTTCCCGCCGGTTGACACTGCACTGCCGAAGACCCCGGCGCGGAGACGACTATTTCCACTGCCTCTACATTCCTATAGTTCTGTCTACAGAGCTGAAACGACTCCGGAGTAATGCAGAACGGCACTTCCGGGTCGCGGCGGCTTCTTCGTTCCGGCCCCACGTGAGCCTGATGTACCACGATCCTCATGCGGCTCTCACCAGGGAATGTGAAGATTCGCTTCCTGATCTCTCCTCATGGCAGCTAAACGCTTCCCGTCTTGAACTTTGGATGACCGGGGGACCGGTAAACGAGTGGGTATGTCGAATGCAAACCGATCTTCCCGAGAACAATTAACTTGCCTGCACGGAAAAGTTGGTTTTCTGAATTACATTAATCTTCGTTACATTAGACTGTACTACGTTCGGGAACTCATCCATCCCGTTTATGCCAGATGCTGTGCATCAATTGTACAGTATGTTCTTAACGTCATCCGCATATAAAACCATCGGCCATCCTTTGTCGCGCATAAAAAGTCCGGCCATACGGGGCTTCTTTGGAAAAAGACTGGGCACCCAATGGCTGATCAGCATTGCCTTCTGGATATTATTGGGTATGCTCTTTGCAAGCAAGACCTATATCTATGCCCAGATTATTGATCAGCCTATGAGCTGGTGGCGGACGCTGGGGTTCACGATGCCCAAGGCGGTCATCTGGGGAATCGCCACGCCGCTGGTTCTCTGGTTCGCTTCGCTGTATAAAATCGACACCCACACCTGGCTGCGCAACGGATTGATCCACCTGGCCACAGGCGTTTTATTGGCACCTTTTCTGGTCATTCTCTCCTTTCTCGTGAGCCTGCTCTTTAAGTGGATCGGCGGGAGCCTTCCCGATAATCCTTCATTTGTCATGGCGGCCTTTAACGCTCAGGTGTTCGCCACCAGCTTCGACAATATTCTCACTTATTTTATTTTGATCGGAGCCTACCATGTATATGATTATTATCAGCGCTACCGCGACCGCCTGCTGCAGGCCACGACACTGGAGGCTCAACTGGCTACTTTGAGGCTCGATTTGCTCAAGGCTCAATTAAACCCTCACTTCCTGTTCAATACGCTTAATGCCATCTCTATTGTCAAGGATCACGATCTGGAGGCTGCCGACGAGATGATAACAGATCTTTCCGAACTCCTGCGCTTTATTATGGAGAATATTCACCGGCAGGAAGTGACCCTCAGGGAGGAAGTTGATTTTCTGAAGCGTTACATTTCCATTCAGCAAAAGCGATTTGACAATAATCTGGATATAACCATCGATATCGATCCCTCTGCATGGAATGCCATGGTGCCCAGCCTCCTTCTGCAACCGATCGTTGAAAATTCCATCAAACACGGAATGAACGATTCCAACCATAAAGGCAAAATCGATATCGAATGCAAACTTATCGACGGCCAACTTTGTTTTCAGGTAAAAGATAACGGAACCGGACTGAAATATGATCCTGGCAGACATGTGAACGGCTCGGGAATCGGTGTGAAGAATACTCATGCCCGGCTTCGTAATCTGTATGGCGATAACTATGTGTTCGAATTGAAAAATGGTGAATCGGGAGGTGCCGTGGCCCGCCTGACCATCCCTTACCAATGGGAAAAGCAAGATTAATTTTAACCCGCAGCGATAGATAAACTTATGGCATATAATGTACTTATCGTCGACGATGAAACACACGCGAGAGAACGAATCGCGAAGTTCATCGCAAATGATCCCCGCCTCACTATCCTGGGCGAATGCGACAACGGAACCAGCGCCGCCGAATTCATTCTGAATAACCGGCCGGACATTGTATTCCTCGATATCCAGATGCCGGATCTTGACGGGTTTGGCGTGATCGAAACAGTGGGCGTCAGGGATATGCCGCCGACTATCTTTGTCACGGCTTATGATCAGTATGCGATCAATGCCTTTAAAGTCAATGCGTTGGATTATGTGCTTAAACCGGTTTCCCGCAACCCCTTTGAACAGGCAGCAAATCGGGCGATCGAATGGCTGGATTCCCATAAAAAGGGAGTGGTGAACGAACGCCTGCTGGGGCTGCTCACGGAAATAAAGGACCAACAGGGCGCCAAAGCCAACGAAGAATACCTGCAGCGGCTGATCATCAAATCTGCCGGAAAGATGTACATCATCAAGACCAGTGATATCGAATGGATCGAGGCCGACGATAATTACGTGAAGCTGCATGTGAACGGCAAAACACATTATCTCCGGCAAACGATGAAGACGATGGAAAAGTCGCTGGATCCATCCCTGTTTCTGCGAATCCACCGTTCGGTCATTGTTAATATGGATCGCATCTCCCAAATCCAGCAATGGTTTAACAATGAATACATGGTGACTCTGAAAAACGGCACCGAGCTGAACATGAGCCGCACTTACCGGGAAAAGGCTAAACAACGGTTCAGCGAATTTGGCTGAATTTATCGCCGCTTATCCGGATCATTCTCCTTTCGCCACATTATTTGTCATTTTACCACTTGAGCATATGAGTCGGGCGGTTCAGCGTTTAGTTTGCCTCTAACTCAAAACGATAAAAGCAACCTGCAGATTTATATTATTTGCAGGATTGTACATGATTCATAGCTCTTGTTCTTTTCGATACTGGTAAAATGGCGGAAGTTGGTTGTCAGGCAAGCACCTCACCTCAATCCCAACCCCCCCTTGTGTCTATCTGCCTCAACGACTCCAGATGACACGTGATTGCCAACCCCTCTTGACTTGCTTTCACATTTTATCAGATCGACCTCAAACGGGATGTCAGCGTCAACTGATATCCCGTTTTTTTTTGCCCCAAAACCATTCACCCCGATTATTTGCCTTTCGTCTCATTTCCATTTGAAGCTGAGGCCCAAATAGTTAGGTTGCCTGCGGTTATAGCAGTTTTGGATGAACTGTTATTTATTATCTGTCAATGGAGCCGGCTATCTTTTTTACGATGAATACAGCTTTCTCAGCATCTGGCAGTTTGATGAGGAGAGCAGTCGGCTCCATTTTTTGCCCGCCTGAATAGCACCGCTTCCGAAAATCACGAAGAAATAGCTGTCGGAAATATAAGCATTCAACAATTTGTCCTCAGTCGGTGGAGGATGAAAATCCCGGAAAAAGCAGCGTGATCTGTGCCTATAATTTTGTAGATTAACATTTTGCAGGACGAAAGTGAAATCGTTCTCTTGTCCCCTGATATTCGCACTAAGGTATTGGCAAACTCATGACGACCCGACATTTTCCTGTCTCATTTTTAGTTTAAAGGAGGGTAAATGATGAAACACAAAAATCCGTTTCTGTCTGCTTTCTGCATCATTTCCATTTTCTCACTTGGTTTTATCCGGTACGCAACGGCTCAGACCTCATCAGAGCCATCTTTGCTTTGCCGGTTTCCCACCCTGCACAACAACACCATCGTTTTTGAATCGGCAGGGAATCTCTGGAAGGTTGATCGATCGGGAGGTACTGCCGTACGCCTGACCACAGATAACGGATATGACCAGATGCCGCGCTTTTCTCCGGACGGCCGCACGATTGCCTTTACCGGTCAGTATGCCGGTAATACCGATGTGTACACGATTCCCGCAGATGGCGGAGAGGCCACACGGCTGACCTATCACTCCGATGTCGTCCGGCGGCCGCCGACGCGCTGGGGACCGGACAATATGGTTGTAACATGGACTCCCGACGGCAAGAATATTGTGTTTCTTTCACGCCGCACGACTTTTAACTCCTGGTTTGGCCAGCTTTTTACTATCAGCAAAAACGGCGGATTACCTGTTCAGATGCCGCTTCCCAAAGGCGGTACCTTAACCTATAGCCCTGACGGAACCAAAATAGCCTATAACCGCATTTTCAAGAATTTCCGCACCTGGAAACGGTATTATGGCGGCCTCGCGCAGGACATCTGGATCTATGATCTGAAGGCTCACAAGGTTAACCGCGTCACCCACTGGAAGGGAACCGATACTTACCCTATGTGGTACAAAAATACCATCTATTTTGTATCGGATCGCGATTCTCTGCATCGGATGAACCTTTGGGCGTACAGCCTGACGGATAGCACGTTCCGCCAGATCACCCACTTCAAAAATTATGATATCGACTGGCCGAGTCTTGGTAACAACGGCATTGTCTTCCAGGACGGCGGATCGCTGTACGTGCTGGATCTCCCATCGGAACAACTGCACAAAATCGAAGTAACCGTCCCTGATGACGGGAAACGCACCCGTCCCCGATGGGTGGATGCACAAAAGATGATTCGCAGCTTTGATGTCGCCCCAAATGGAAAACGGGCTGTATTTGGAGCACGAGGGGACCTTTTCACCGTTCCTGCCAAACACGGACCTACCCGTGATCTCACCCGCACCTCTGATGCCCAGGAACAATACCCTTCATGGTCGCCTGACGGAAAATGGATCGCTTACCTCTCGGATGAAAGCGGAGCAAATCAACTATACATCCGGCCGGCCGACGGATCAGGAAGCCCGGAACAGATCACTTCTATTAAACAGGGTTATTTCTTTAGTCCGAGGTGGTCTCCCGACAGCGATAAGCTGGCTTTCCGCGACAATAACCACATCCTCTGGTACATAAGCATTAAAGACAAAAAAGCGGTAAAAATCGATCAGGATCTGAGAAGTAATATCACCGATTATGTCTGGTCGCCCGATGGGAAATGGATCGCCTACAGCAAGACCGGCGTCAATCCGCTTTTCTCCCAGATCTATTTTTATAACCTCGCCGACAAGAAAGTAACGAAGGTGAGCGACGGGATGACTTCAGACCGTGAACCCGTCTTCAGCCACGACGGCAGGTACCTCTATTTTATATCGCAGCGGCATGAAAACGCCACTTTTGGCGAAACAGAGGAAAATATCACCACTCAAAAAATGGACGGTATTTACCTGGTGACGTTACAGAAAAATGAACCCTCTCCCTTTGCTCCGACTTCGGACGAAGGAAATCCGCAGGACTCCTCAAAAAAGAATCATTCGGAATCGAATCATTGGAAACCCGGGGCAACTTCACCCATTACGATTGATCTGAAAGGGCTTATGGACCGTGTTGTTCCGCTACCCGTCGGATCCGGCGATTACCGCAATCTCCAGGAAGCCGGAGGCCGCGTCTATTATCAAACAGCTCCGCTACAGACCATAGAAGGTCCCCTGCCGGGCAGCGGGGCATTTTCCATCCGTGCCTTTAATATGAATTCTAAAAAGGATGTCCTGGTGGTTGATCATGCCCGCGGCTTCGCCCTGAGTGCCGATGGCAGTACCATCCTTTATTCGGGAAATGGCAGTGGCTATAATTTGATCCCCGCCACGGCAGAAGACGGAAAAGGGGCCGAGGGGTTGAATCTTTCCAACATGAAGATCCTGATCAACCCGAAAGCGGAATGGACGGAGATGTTCCATCAGTCGTGGCGGCTTTATCATGATTTCTTCTACAGCCCGGTGATGAACGACGTTGACTGGAAGGCCGTCGGGGAATCCTATGGCAAACTCGTCCCGATGATGGGCTGTCGCCAGGATCTTAACTACCTGATTGGTCAGATGATCGCTGAACTCAGCAACTCACACACTTATGTCTGGGGCGGAGATCTTGGGGATGAAAAATATAATACGACCGGATTGTTAGGCGTGGATTTCGGTCTGGATTCAAAATCCGGGCGCTATTATTTCAAGAAAATATATCCGGGAGATAATTCCCGGGAAGATTACCACTCGCCTCTCACCGAGCCGGGAATCGACGCCAAACAAGGCGACTATCTTCTGGCGGTGAACGGCCGGCAGCTCAAAGCTCCGGTCAATCCCTACAGCCTGTTCGTCAATACGGTTGGACATCAGGTAACACTGACGCTTGCCGACTCGCCGGATGGCAAAAATGAGCATGAAGTGACCGTCAAGCCGATCGGCAACGAACTGAAGCTGCGGCTGAAATCCTGGATTGATCACAAGCGCGACTATGTAAACAAACAATCTGACGGGAAAATCGGATATATCTATCTCTCGGATATGGAAACTCTGGGGATGAACCAGTTCATCCGTCAATTCTACTCGCAGCTCGACAAGCAGGGATTGATCATCGACGACCGTTTTAACGGCGGCGGTTTTATCGATCAGATCATACTGAAGCGGCTGCGCCGTATACTCATCGGCATGTCTACCAATCATGCCGGAGCCAGAATC
The DNA here is from genome assembly GCA_964572735.1 of uncultured Chitinophagales bacterium. GTDB lineage: Bacteria > Bacteroidota > Rhodothermia > Balneolales > DATFMH01 > DATFNI01. The sequence goes on from CAZNHE010000003.1 coordinate 17,669, forward strand.
CCCTATCCTTATGTCGTATCAAACAGCTATAAGGCCGTTCTAATTAATCATTACTCGGCCTCCGACGGAGATATGTTCCCTTATTATTTCAGGCAATATAAGCTGGGGCCGCTGATCGGCACCCGCACCTGGGGCGGCGTGCGCGGCTACAATCATGTCTGGCAGCTGATTGACGGCGGGCAATTGGTAGTCTCTCAGATGAGCATCTACGGGCTTCACTCCCATTGGATACTTGAAAATCATGGCGTGGAGCCGGATATCAAAGTAGACAACCTTCCGGGAGAAGTGATTGCAGGCAAAGACCGGCAACTTGATACGGCTATCGATAACCTGATGAAGAAGATCAAGGCACACCCAAAGAAGCTGCCCCCGCCTCCTCCGCTTCTTCCGGCTTATCCGCCAAATGGACAATGATTGTACGTTAAGCTGCGACGCACCTTTAAAAAGCGTCGCAGCTTAACAGCCCTTTTCTATAAAGAAAGTGACACGTTGATATAAAAAGCACGGCCGGGTTCGGGAATTTGTTCGCCCGTGTATGGATTTTTGGAATTCAGATGGTTCACGTAAAAGGTATTCGTCAGGTTGGTCACTCCTGTCTCGACCATTACCCGTTGCCACACCTTGAATCCTGCACGGATATCCGCCGTTGTGTAGCCGCCGGTAGGTACTTCCCCAAGCATACCGGCAACACGATCCTGCCGCCCGACGAAATGAACCAGTGCATCCAGATAAAGCGGGAGGCCCCTGAAGGTGTACTTCACTCCGGTATCGAACTGAAGCGGCGACACACCCAGAGCGGGCTCATCCAGACTCCTGTTTACACCCCAAAGATATCCGACCTTTCCGCGTAACTGCAACGGCCCAAGCGGTTGCACTGTCAATGAGCTTTCAAATCCCCGGAAGAACGCATGCCCGTTAACATACCGGTATACCGTTGAGGGGCTCATCGGAAGGCGTTTGGGAAGATGGGTCGGGTCGATTGTAATGAAGTTGCTCATCGACCGGACAAAACCGTCGAACGACCAGGAAACTCTCCCATAATCTGCCTGTAAATACAAATCGGCCTGATTATTTCGCTCCGGCTTCAATGAAGGATTGCCCACAAATTCAGCACTCGTTTGCGCCTTGGACGACGGGATACGATCGGAGTACCGTTCCGTAATGCCTGGCGTGCGTGCGACCGATCCATACCCAACCCCTGCCGACCAGGCGGAATTCAGCGTATAGTTCACAGTTATCGCACCGCTTAACATGCCATTGGTGGATTTCAGCTTGTCGGATACATTCTCCCGAAAAAATTCCGTGGAGGTGTCTGCATTGGCATAAACATAATCATACCTGATGGTTCCCGTTGCCTGTAACCGATCGGCAAATGTCTGCCTGAGGCGCACGAAGAGCCCTCCGTCCGTCAGAACGGCATTCGGCCAGATCAGATCATAAAACATCAGCATGCCGTTGTCTTTCCGGGTGACGCTTCGCCTTGCCTTCTTGTAAGTGGTGTAGCTATCGCCTCCAAGCGCTATACTCAGGGAGTTCTTGACACTCAGGGTAATCTTCGCCCGCCCGCCGATAACGGTAGATTGCGTCGGTACGACTGCATTTATTGCAAATGGCATCATGCGATCGGGATCAGGTTGCGCGGTAGGTTTTCCATTGTTGTTCATTACATGAGAGATGTGATTCGCGTAAACCTGTGCTGTCACCTGCTGTACCGTCTGGCCGTGCGGCTCGTAATTATATTTGAGCCCTGCATTCCATTGGTTAAAATGGTCGGCGTTCATCATTCGTCCGGGATAATCCACATTTTTCTGGTTTTGAAATCCTGCCGATGCCGTGAGGGAGCCATCAACCGGAACAGGAAGATTCATCTTACCCCGTATTTCCCGCGAGAGAAAATGAGCGGGAACCGTTTCCCCCGCTCCTCCGGCAGAATAATCCTGCCCCTGGCGCAAGGCTCCGTGAATCTGGAATCCTACACCGGCCTGTTTCCCTGTTATTGCGGCAATTTCACTCAGCTCATTGCTGTTGCTTTGATAACCGCTTGTTAAATCGATATGAGTCGCATTATTCGCCAGGTTTTTCAGGGACTTTGTATCCACCCAGATAGCACTCATGTTTCCGGAGCCCCAGGTCAGGGCATAGGGTCCTTTTACAACTTTGATATCAGCTATATTGGAAGGATCAAGATGGCTGAGGGGGGTATCCATGCGGGCAGGACAACTCACGAAAGAACGCGTGCCGTCCGAATATATCCCGATCTCGGTACCGCGCAATCCACGGACAACCGGATCCAGGCCAAGCGGTCCGCGACGAACGGCATTAATCCCTGAAAAATTTCTCAGTAAGCCGCCGATATCGGTCGGATTCGTCTCACGCACCTGGGCCCTCTCCATCCGGGCGGTTCCTCTCATACCCGGACGTAATGCAATTACTCTGATTCCTTCGAGCTCAATAGAGGAAGGCGAGAGCACAATCTTCAGGTAGGCGGTTTCATCCTTCACCAGATTTACCCGGCGGGTTTGATACTTGTAACCCACATGCGAGAAAACAAGGGTATAATTTGCCGGCTTGAGGTTCTTTAATTCGAAGGTCCCGTCGGAAGATGTAGCCGTACCCGTAGTAGCATTTTCTATCGTTATGTTAACCTCTGGCAACGGATCATGCGTCACTGCATCCCGGACCACCCCCCGGATACTGCGATCCTGGGCAAAGGCCGGCACAGACAGCAACATCCCGGCCAGATACACCAGGCCTGCTGCAATAACTAATTTGCACATTTTTATATTCGTTTAAAATGGATTGTTGACACACCACCGCTTTTTCTGCCCTTTTGGATGATGACCGCGACAGAAGGATGGCATGATTTTAGAACAGTTATATGTCTCAATCAGGACCTGGGAGGATGAAATATGCCCGACGAGCAGCGGAAAGAATATAAAAGGCTGTTGGAGGGGAAGGTCCTCGTGAAACCCGTTTCAGGGCTTCGGATCGTCATCTCCCTTTGTGGAAAGTACCGTGGAAAATAATAATCTATCATGGAGGGCGTCCCCTGAGAATCACATATGCATATCTGTTGTTCCCTGTCTGCCCCGGCAGGAGTTTTACTCATCATGATCATACAATGCATGTAACAGCGGCAAACTCCGGTCGTTTTCCTGCACGTGCTGCAGGTACACATCATCGGCATTTTATCCGCACATACCGGCTTTTGTAATGAAACAAGGGCGACGGGATCGGTGAGCAATACAGCAGCCAGCAACATGACCACACCCTTTATCACGCGATCACAGAATGGTAAATATTTTCTGAGCTTTGCTCTCATGCTCCATTATAGCATTGAAAGAATCGTATCCTGCTGAATTTTATTATATTGCGTTCTGTTCGAAAAATCAAATCTTGTTTCTTTTACAAAGGCGGGTACTCAACTTCGGGGTTTAAATGCCTTATCAGTTGAACCCTGAAGTTGCCCCTCCTTTCCGGAGTGGAAAAGGCGGCATCTTTCGGCGCGTTATCATTTCTCCCGTATTTCCCCCTCTATTGTCAATAAATTTCCGGATTTCACCCCATCCTGCTTGCTTTTTGGCTTTATAACCGGCATCATTTACCATGTCATCACAGGACCTCCAACATCGATACGGCAAAACGGCTGTTTATCCTAATCTGCTCCCTGAGCGATTGGGTGAAGCGTTTTTCGACCAGCTACCATCCGAGCCGGGCGTTTACTGGATGCTGGATGCCGCGGAGAACATCCTTTACGTGGGTCAGTCGCAGAACCTCAGAAAAAGGCTTTTTTCTTACGCTCGTGCCGGGAGTGAGGCCGTTTCTCCTAAAATAATGCGGCTTGTTTATCATACGAAGCAGATACAATGGGAAATCTGTGAATCGGGTGAGGCGGCCCGGCTGCTGGAAAACCAGCTTCTGCGCAGATATCATCCACCTTATAACCGGGTAAATACCCATCCTGAAAATTATCTCTATCTTGGCTACAGCTCCGGTGAGAACGTTTTCCGGTTTGGCCTTTCCCGGAATCCCGATCAGCTTCCGCTGACTTACATCTATGGTGCCTTCAAGACCCTCCGCCTTTTGAGGCAAATCTATGGTTCTCTGCTCAGGGTCTTCTGGTTCGCTACTCATCCTCGTCCGACTCATACAAACATTCCCATGTCGCTCATGAGTAAGCGCCCCCCCGACCTGTTCGAGATCGGTTACCCGGATATCTGGACCGATGAGATATGCAAACGCTGGGATTACCTGATCAGGCGGTATCTGAAGGGCACGGGAAAAACTTTCATCCATGAACTCGAGAGACTGGTGACCGATCCCGGACACGCTCCGGAGTCTTTTCTTGAGCATATGACCCGGAATGATCTTCACAAGCTGGAGGATGGTTACCAAAAAGTGACGCGAAAGCGATACCTGCTCTTTAAATCGCGTGGAGTGAATTACCAGACTATTCTTCAGGAAGATCTGGATGATCTGATAGCCCTCAACCCCCTCCCGGATCAACAGGAAGAACAGAAGTAAGCGGGAGTATCAGCCGGTGATCTTCAATACTATTTTTCCCTGATTTTCATTGTTTTCCATCTTTCTATGGGCATTGGCGACCTCACGCCAGTCGTAAACGGAATCGATTACGGA
>CAZNHE010000003.1:22406-83368 GCA_964572735.1 uncultured Chitinophagales bacterium
GGTGCGGCGATAAAATCGATAACCACGTCTATCCCGCGGCCTTTTGTTGCTTCCATGACAGCCTCTTCAAAAGGGCCCTTGTGATAATCGATTGTCGTTTCTGCTCCAAGGTCATGGCATAACGCGTGTTTTGATGAAGAGGCTGTCACCACAATCCCGGCGCCTGTTTCGCGCGCCAGTTGAATAGCTGCCGTTCCCACCCCGCTGGCTCCGGCATGGACCAGCACCGTTTCTCCTTTCCTGAGTTTCCCCAGCCAGTACAGGGCCTGAAAAGCCGTAAGAAAGGCTTCCGGAATGGCGGCCGCTTCTTCCATGGACAGCCGTGCGGGAACGGGCAGAGCCATGTCCTCATGGATTACGGCATACCCGGCATAACCCCCACCGGGAAGCAAACCAAACACCTTGTCGCCCTCTTTCCACTTTGTTGCCTGCGGCCCGTTACGGACCACCGTTCCCGCCATTTCCAATCCAAGCAACGGACTGGCGCCCCGGGGCGGCGGATATTTGCCTCTCCGCTGCAGAATATCCGCCCGATTGATCGCCGTAGCCTCCACTTTAACAAGAACCTGTCCGGCTCCCGGTTCGGGATCTTCCCATTCTCCGATGTGTAACACTCCGGGATCGCCCGGCTCATCATAAATAATCGCTTTCATGGGTTTCCTTATAAAAAAACATAAAAAACTTTCATCATCCTAAGAAAGATCTCATAAGAAACCGTTCCTTTTGGGACTGAAATACGAGAAATCTCCGTTCTTCTTATCCTCTCATACAACTACAAAAAATTACTCTTTTATTTGAAATACAAGAATCCTAACTTCCCTACTTTTCAAAAATATTCCGGCTGATATAAAAGCTCTGATACAGGTTCGTGGCGTACTATCCGAACGGTTTACTTTCGTTTTTGATTGTACAATAGGTTATTATACACCCTCTATTTCATTTCCATGAGGATCATTTTATTTGGTCCGCCGGGAGCCGGTAAGGGCACCCAGGCGCGACGGATACACCACACATATCATATTCCTCCTCTGTCTACAGGAAAAATATTTCGGGACCATATTGAAGATCAGACCCTGTTGGGAAAAACCGTGAAATCCTACATTGATGAAGGAAGACTGGTTCCCGATGCTTATGTGCTTGATCTGGTTTCTATGACGATTGAAGAAGACAGATACCGTGAAGGATATATTATGGACGGTTTTCCACGCACCGTCCATCAGGCTGAAGAGTTTGATCTGTTATTAGAACAGAGGAATGAATCTGTCGACGCATGCATTGGTCTGGATGTGCCGAATGAGGAATTAATCCACCGGCTGAAGAATCGTGAAGAAGGGCGGTCAGACGACAATCCCGATAAAATAAAAGTACGCCTGCAGGTCTACCACGATCAGACCGCACCTGTCATGCATTATTATAATGAAAAGGGCCTTTTTCATAAGATTGACGGAACAGGAGGGATAGACCGTACTTTTGAGGAGATCCAGGATGTACTGAATCAATATGCCTGATATCCGGCGTTATTTAAGGCTTTCACCAGCGCCGGCGTTACCTTGCTGAGGTCGTCGACCTTGTTGAAAAAAGGGGCAAGCGGTCCGTTTACAAACAGGGGAACCTTATTAAGTGTATGTCCTTTTACGGACAAATCTTCCAGGTTGCCATGGTCGCTGGTAACTATAAGCGTGGTGGATTCCGGCTTGTTTTTCAGGATATGTAACATCAGCCTGTCGATCCGCGCAAGCATTTCCCTGGCATACGCGACATCCTGTTTATGTCCGGCCATATCTGTCAGATAATATTCAACTAAAACGAGATCTACTTGTTTCGACATCGTCAGGACCCGATCGGCGGCTTCTTCCTCTGTAATTACCGGTACCTGGGGATATAGTTTCTCCTTCCAGAAATCCTGACGCAGATCTGCTGTTATTGCCGTCCCATTCATAATCTCCTTCAGGCTGTTCAATACCTGGCCTGCGCTGCGGGTCATAAGGGTACAACAACTCCACCGGTTCCGGGTTTTGGAACGGGTTATATAGCTCTCGGGAAAGGCATTCATGAAATAACAGCTCCTTCCTGCTTTTTTTAATTGATGAAACAGGCTTTGTTCCTTTAGCAGGTGCCGGATCTTTGAGTGAGGCCATGGTCCAAAGTGCCGCCCAAGTATCTTTGATGCATTGACTCCCGAAAACAACGTAGCCTGCCCCGTACCGCTTTGCGGGAGTCCGCGGATACCAAGACAAGCATCGACAGGCAGGAAAAGCGCGTCTTCTCGTTGATAGGGTGTTGTATTTCGTGTCATGGCTTTCCCTCCGGAGAGTGCAGAAAAAGCGGGATACCGGTCGTCTTCCCCGAAAGGATTCGCTCCGTCGTCATTCCCCAGTCCGATCCCGTCTATAAAAACAAAAATGACGGCCATTACTTGTCTATAATTATGGTCACGGGACCTTTGTTTACAAGTTCGATATCCATCATGGCGCCGAATGTTCCGGTTTCTATCTGAAGATCGGTATTATTACGAAACCAGTCGATTAATTTGTTATACAATGGTTCTGCCGTCTCTGGCGGGGCCGCTTCCGAAAATCCCGGCCGGGTTCCCTTGCGGGTATCGGCATACAAGGTAAATTGCGAAACGATTAACAACCCGCCGCAGATATCGCTGACGGAACGATTCATTTTCCCTTTTTCATCCTCAAATATCCGCAGGCGGGCAATTTTAGATCCCATCCATTCAACAATATCTTCCGTATCCTTTAAATGAACCCCGACCAAAAGCACCAATCCCTCTCCTATGGCTCCCTTTATCTGACGGTCTATCGATACGGATGCTTTTGATACCCGTTGCAGAACGATTCTCATAGTGTGTAAAATTATGTGGAAAAGAGACCGGTTTCCTGTGTATAACTGAAGAACCGGGAATTACAAAAAAAGTTATAAATACCTATTCACAAAATACCGGTATAATCCACAGATTCCTCCCTCTTTAAAAAATCTGGATAACTTCTTCACAGATTATATTAAAAGTATATAATACTGTGGATAATAATTCAAAGCGTAACAAAAAGGTTGTTTTTATTGAATAGATTACCCACAAAGTTGTAAACATTTATATAACAAAGACTCTTTTGTTATGGGAAAATTGGTTATTAACATATAAACAAGGTATTACTATATACTACTATTATTTATCTATAAAACTGTTATCGAATACTACTGTGGAAAAGCAGGAAGAAAGACTCTTCATCCTGTAAAAGCTGTTTCTCAGATACCCCCGAAATTAGTTATCTTCGTCGAATCATCACTTTGAAGCCTTATGACTGATTCGAAAAAATACTCCTATAAATCTTCCGGGGTCGATATTCATGCCGGTGAAGCGCTGGTCAATTCGATAAAAGATCTTGTTAAGACCACTCACAATGCCTCTGTTTTACGGAATATAGGAGGTTTCGGTGCATTTTATCTTCCCGATCTTTCAGGCTATCGCGAGCCTGTGCTGGTAAGCAGCGTGGATGGAGTGGGTACAAAACTAAAAGTAGCCTTCAAGGCAGGTATTTATAATACAGTGGGACATGATCTGGTGAATCACTGCGTGAATGATATTGCCGTGTGCGGAGCCGAACCTCTTTATTTTCTTGATTATTTCTCGACCGGGAAGCTGGATCAGGATGTTGCTTTAGAAGTTGTCCGGGGGTTCACAGAGGGATGTCTGGAAAACGGGTGTGCCCTTATTGGCGGTGAAACAGCCGAGATGCCGGATATTTATGCCGCCGGTGAGTTTGATCTGGCGGGAACTATTGTAGGGGTTGTCGATCGCGACCGCATTTTCGACGGCAGCAGGGTACAGCGCGGCGATGTACTGCTGGGACTTTCGGGTAACGGACTTCATACCAACGGCTATTCTCTCGCACGCAGGGTGTTGTTTGACCATTTCGGCATAAACGATTTTGTGGAAGAACTGGGAACAACTCTTAAAGAGGCCCTTCTTGCCGTTCATCGTTCATACCTGAGCGTCATCCGGTATCTCAGCAGCGTGAGAGGGGTGCATGCCTTTTCCCACATCACCGGTGGCGGAATTGCCGGAAATACACAGCGGGTTATCCCCGGGGATCTGAGACTAAAAGTGGACTGGGAAGCATGGGAGTGGCCGGCTATTTTCAAACTGATTCAAAAACTGGGCAATGTGGATGATCCCGATATGCAGGCAACGTTCAACCTGGGTATCGGATTGGTGGTTATTGTTGATCCGGCTGACGTCCATAAAATAACGGGCCTCTTGAAAGATAAGGGGGAAGAACCGGTTGTTGTAGGCCTTGTCGGGTAGCCGGAAATTTCCATAAATCCTCTTATTATATCGCGAGTTACGAACTTGTGATATGTGATGGCTTTTCCTGAAGCAGATCCAATCTAATAATTTGATCCTCCGAAAACAGTTACTTTATCCCTTGTGGCTTCCCAGGCCAGCATAATACCAAGATCGATCCGGATGTTAGGCAGACCCGCCACAAAATGGAGTCCCGCTCCGTAAATAGTCCGGGAGGCACCTATCAAATCCGGCTGGTCCAGATCGGTCACAGAATTGGTAAAGAGGGTACCGTAAATCTGCTGCAGATATATGGGAATAAGAAAACCACCGTTGTCAGGCGTGATCAAAGGGATGGTATAACGGGTCTGAAAACTCAGAACATTATGTACATTCATCAGAGGATGGTCGGTGAAACCGTCGGTTTCGATGTCGTGTGTGGAAAAGAGACCGTACTGCGACTGTGTCTGGTAGATCAGTGCGAGGCGTAATGATTGGTTAAGCCTCCGGAGTGGAGAAAGAAACTGGTACCATCCCGCACGGAAAGCGGAACGTTTATAAGCAAGAGAGGAAGCAAGATCGGTTTTCGTTTCCAGGAAGAGAACGGTTCCGCCGTTCGGCTGGGCATCGCGGATATCCTGCCTCAGTTTCCAGTCAAAAGCCCCGTAAAAATCACCCATAGTTGCATGCGACCAGTCTCCTTGGATGTGCGTTGAATTTATAAAGCGGAAATCTTCATATTCAATCTTCGGCTCAAAATAGAGGCTGCTGTACCGTACATTCTGTTCCAGCGTTACCGGGATAGGAATACTCACCGAGAAACCTTTCTCTCCAAGCGTAAAGGAATCTATTTGGTTAAAATTGTAAGGGTTGTGAATGACGTAAGTATCTCCATTAGTTTTGTGATAAAAATTAAGGATGAAACCGGGGTAATAGCCTGTGAACCGATAGTAAGCATCGTACCATAACCGGTTATACCCGACCGTGAACGCGGCCGAATATAGGTTACGCTGCAAAAAGTCCTGGCTAAAAAAATACGCGCCCCATTTTAATCCCGTAAAAGAATCGTAGGAGAAATAAGGAATAAAAATTCTTGGTCTCAGCCAGGCCAGTCCGGTATGATAGCGTTCTATATTCCATTTACCCTGTTCAGGTTTCCAGCGGGAAGCGAGCCTCGGCGCATTCATCCGATCTGTCACGTTCGCATGCCAGATGGATTTCCGGACAAGGGTATGTATCTGTCCGTTATCAGGCATTACCACCGGTACGCGTCCGGCGCCCTGTTGTGCAACATAGGCGATTTTTTGTCCGTCCGGCGAAAAGGATGCTTCAAGGGCATTATAAAGGCTGTTCGTAAGCTGAAAAACCTCCTTTGAGACGCGATCATAGCAATATATGTTCATGACGCCTCCCCGGTCACAGCTAAACAAAAGTTTTGATCCATCCGGACTCCAGGACGGATCAAAAACGGAGGCATTATGAAAGGCAATATCCGGCCGGCGGTTCATCACATCTTTCCGGTCATTCTTCCTAACGAACCAGATTCCCTGAATGCCGTTCCGGTTGGCAACCACGGCGGTCAGGCTGGTATCCACAGGACTGGGTGCGATTGCTATCAGAGTGTTTGGTTTTATATCCAGAACCGGCGTTACTTTTCCCTGATGAGAGATATTCACCCACCGCGCACTTTGCTGATCGGTCTGTAACCCCCAGAAGCCTGCTCCGTGAAAAACAGGAGCGAAAACCCGTTGGCGATCTGTTATGCGGGTTGTTTTGTTGCTGTCAAAACGATATTCGTAAATATCCGCCTGGTAATCGTTGTAGTAAATCGGGCTAGGGCGGTAGTTGGCGAATACCAAAGCTGTGCGGGATTTATTCAGGCCGTACCGGTAATCTTCGACCGAAGAGGTGGCGAGGATTTTTTTAAGGGTATTCTTGTTTAGATCATAGCGGTAAAACCCGGGATCGGCATTGTAAAAAGAAGCATAAAAAAGAATGGTGTGATTATTAAGCCAGAGCGGACGGTGTACTTCCGGACTTTTGTAAGGTAACTTCAGAATCTTTTTCCGGTATTCGCCCTGCATACGGAGGGAATCAAGCCGTATCTGTTCGGCCTGCTGTTTATCCCTCTCGAACTCGTGATACAGATGGCCGGGCCAGCTTCCTGTTTTTGCCCAAACCGCCACGCCGAGCCCCAGGAAGGGCCATCTGCTGTCAAAATCGATAATTTTTCGGACAGTCTTTTTTCCATAGTTCGATTCCAGCCAGTTTACATACTGATATCCACCTATATAATGGCGGTCGAGAGGCCTCGTTTGTCCGGAAATGGTCAGCAATTGGCCCATGCTCCACGGATGGCTTCCATCAAGATTGGCCCGGAAGTAATTGGTAAACATGGCATAATTGCCCCGCCCGCCGATACCCGGACGCACATTCGATTCATTATATACCGCCAGCCCCTCATCAAAGCCGGTCGGGATATTTGCCTGCAGAGAACGTGCAAGATCCGGCGAGAACGCTTTCACAAACCCGCTTATGCCGGGCCATGGAAGCACTGAAAACTGCATGGCATGCACCAGTTCATGAGGAAACACATTTTCAAACCAGCCGCCCGTTCTCGGGTTATTCGCTTTGCCTTTCATAGCAGGCACTTCCACTTCCATATGAAACAGAAATGGGGTGACATACCCGTTCCCCAGATCATTATATCCATTCAGGATAACCGGGAAATGATGAAGTGATCCGCCGGTCAGTGAAGCCGCATTCCCGTATTGATCCTCAAGAATACCGGCCGCGGCTTTGGCTGCCGGCTCCTCTCCCTGATGATAAATCACCCGAAAATGAGAAGTATTCAACTGGTACCATTTAAGCGGCGGACGATAAATCTGGGCATAACTCCATGCGGGAAGCAACAGAAAAAAAAGGATGATGCCTTTGTAATAAAAAAGTAGCTTCATAAAAGTTGCCTTATCTTAAGAAGAAGAAAATCCCGGATAAAAGAAGAAAAATAATGGAAAATATTAAAAAAGGACGCTCTCATAACGAAACGATCATAGATCAGTTTTCAAGACAGGCAGTTCCCTTCTCGCAGGCAGCCGGCCACCTGGATTCTATCGATTTGCTAATCAGGATGAGTGGAATAACGAACCAGGATACCGTTCTTGATGTGGCATGTGGACCGGGTTTGGTGGCCTGTGAATTTGCAAAGAAGGCGAAGCACGTCACCGGGATTGATCTGACGTCCGAAATGATCCGTCAGGCCCGCCGCCGCCAGGAAACGATGGATCTCACAAATATGAGCTGGGATATCGGCACGGCGGACTCATTGCCTTATCCCGAGAATCACTTTTCCTGCGTTCTTACCCGATACAGTTTTCATCATTTGGAAGATCCGGAGGTCGTACTGCAGGAAATGATCAGAGTCTGCAAACCGGGAGGAGTGATTTTGATTGACGACTTCCTGATTTCGGCTGAAAAAGCAGAGGCCTTTAATAAGATGGAAATTATGAGAGATCCCTCCCATGTAAAGGCGTTGGCGGCAGAAGAATTTGCACGGTTATTTGAGAAATCAGGACTGCATGATCTTAAAAGAGAACATTATGTTCTCAGGAAAGAATTGGAAAAACATCTGGAAGCTTCTTTTCCCAATCCCGGAGACACCGAAAAGATAAAAGAGTTGTTCCGAAACGACATTGGCGTAGATGATTTGGGTGTAGCTGCCCATTTGGAAAAGGAACAGATCTGGTTTTCCTATCCCCTGGTTGTTTTCGCAGGGAGGAAATAGCCGGAAAGGATTCTTTCGATTATGGGAAGCACTTCTCTTCCACCGCTTTCCCAAAGGAATTTCAGAGGGAGGATTGAGGTTTATTGTACTGGATGACTGAAAAACAGTAACTAAAAGGGAGACGTCATGCCGATTCAACAGCTTATTGAATATCTTGATGATAATGATGTTAAATATACCGTACTGACGCACGAGCGGGCTGTTACGGCGCAGGAAAAAGCCGCCTCGGCCCATATCAGGGGGAAAGAATTGGCAAAAACCGTAATGGTAAAGATCAACGGCAGGATGGCCATGGCCGTGCTGCCTTCTTCCCGGGATATTGATTTTGCATCCTTCCGGAAAGTCACCGGTGCCCGTTCTCTTGAGCTGGCGTCGGAAGAAGAGTTTCGAGGAATGTTCCCCGGGTGCGAGGTAGGCGCCATGCCGCCCTTCGGGAACTTATATGGTTTGGAAGTTTACGCCGCTCCGGACTTATCCGAAGACGAACGAATCGCCTTCAATGCCGGCTCACACACAGAATTGATCGAATTGTCGTACAGCGACTTCGACCGGTTGGTGAAACCGATCACCCTGGCTTTTTCAAACCGGGAATGAAAGCCATTTTCTTGTAAAACGGACGAACAGAATTAGAACCGTCCTTCCGCAAAAATCCTGCCTTTCGATGCGGACAGACGCCCTGAACTTTCTGGAAAAGAGAATGTATTCTCGTTTTTATGTGCGCCAGATGCAGGTTGCATGACGGATAAATATTGCTATTTTATAGAAAGGCGGATGGTGTTATAAGCCTGATGGCGGGCTATATTTTCACTATTTCTGGTACTCATTGTACTTTTTAGATAAGACACACGTGACTGGGGGCAATAGCGTAAGGAACAGGGCAAAAAATTCAACGATGAGTATCCATTTTGAATCGTATGTACGGTTCAGATTTCGGTTTATTTCCAGAGTATAAAAAAGATGTTTTTTACGTGATACCTGCTTTTCGGATGTCGCTTGTTCAATCCTTCACCTTGATACAAGCTCATTTCTTCGATGACACGGATTACACAAATTTTTAGGGTATCGCATATCCCTGGTCTATTCTTTCCTCTGAATTTGTACCTTATGTTGTAACCGCTTTCTTAGCGGATGAGGATTCTTCTTTACAAACCGGTTTTTAACGGGTGTCGATCATGAAAAAACCACGTCTGAATTTTTGGCAGATTTGGAATATGAGCTTCGGGTTTCTGGGGATACAGTTCGGATTCGCCCTGCAGAATGCCAATGTCAGTCGCATTTTCGAAACTCTGGGTGCAGGCATCGACCAGATCCCCATCCTGTGGGTTGCCGCTCCGGTGACCGGGCTGATTATTCAGCCGATTATCGGTTATATGAGTGACCATACGTGGGGACGACTCGGGCGCCGGCGTCCCTATTTTCTGGCCGGCGCCGTCCTGGCTTCTGTCGGGCTGGTTCTTATGCCGAATTCACCTTTTCTGTGGGTTGCCGCCGGCCTCCTCTGGATCATGGATGCCTCTGTCAATGTTTCGATGGAGCCTTTCCGGGCTTTGGTAGCCGATATGTTGCCGGGTGAACAGCGAACCACCGGATTCGCTTTGCAAAGCTTCTTTATCGGCACCGGTGCCGTGGTGGCGTCCGTGCTTCCGTATGTTCTCACAAATTATTTTGATATTTCAAATACCGCTCCCCGGGGTGAGATCCCCGACTCTGTAACATGGTCATTTTATGTCGGAGCTGTCGTGTTTATCCTGGCTGTCGTGTGGACGGTCGTGCGGAGCAGAGAATATTCTCCTCAGGAACTGGAACAGTTTGAGGAAGACGCCGCTGTTCCGCAAAAAAAGGAACCGGATAGTGCTCATGCGCAAATCTATGCTGAATACGCCGGGAGCTTCAGAAGGAACGGGTGGACCTGGATCGGTGCCGGTATAATATTTGCCGTTTTAGTCTATATCATATCCTGGGAGAAGGAATTGTACCTCCTGAGCGGCCTTCTGGGAGCTTTTGGGTTGGTACAGATTATATCATCATGGCTTATCAGGAGTGATTATGGAGATAACGGACTTGTCCACGTGGTGGTTGATCTGCATCAAATGCCGAAGACAATGCGGCAGCTTGCTTTCATCCAGTTTTTTTCGTGGTTCGCGTTTTTTGCCATGTGGATTTACACCACCGCGGCGGTGACGCATCATATCTACGGCGCGGACGACACCACTTCTGCGCTATATAATGCCGGAGCCAATTGGGTAGGGGTGCTTTTTGGAGTTTATAACGGTTTTGGGGCCGTCATAGCTTTTCTGCTGCCGCCGTTGGCAAGAAGAATGAGCCGGAAGGTCGTCCACAGCATGGCGCTTGTGTTAGGTGGAATCGGGCTGATTTCTTTTTATTTCATTTCCGCCCCGAATGTCCTGATCTTTCCGGAGCTTGCCATCGGCATCGCCTGGGCAAGTGTTCTGGCAATGCCTTATGCCATTCTGGCCGGTGCCATCCCCGCCCGGAAAATGGGGGTATATATGGGAATCTTCAACTTCTTCATCGTACTTCCGCAAATCACAGCCGCAGGTATTTTAGGTCCCTTTGTCCGGCATCTGTTTAATGATGAGGCCATTTATGCACTTGTTCTGGGGGGAATGGCCATGATTATCGCTGCAGTATTGACCTTATTTGTCAATGATGTCGACGAGCCGGCAGTCCGGAAGCCGTATGAGAAAGCAGCGGAGAACCCGGTGAAAGCCTGATTGCAGGACGACAGCTTTTCGGAACAGGTTTTTTATATGGTGTAAAACGCAAAAAACCGGATAATCCGGTGCCGGGTTCTTCTAACACCTGAGGGCCGTTTGGTTACCTAATGTTACGACGGGGCTCATGAATGGCAGACGGGGGGAGATCTCGTTATCTTTCCCCTCTTTTTATTTTCAGAACCTCCGGATTCCGTCTGTTCCCTTTATGCTGTTTACACTTTCTGATTTTGATTATCATCTGCCCGATCGCCTTATCGCCCAGCGGCCGGCACATCCAAGAAACCATGCCCGATTGTTGGTTTATGATCGTCGGAAAGAGACGATACAGGATGACTTTTTTTACAATCTGAATCATTATCTCGATCCCGCCACCACGCTTGTGCTCAACAACAGCAGGGTCGAAAAGGCGCGGCTGTTGTTCGGAAATCTTGAAGTGTTTGTTGTTGAATCGTTCAATGACCGCACTGTGGAGGCGATGATCCGGCCGGGACGCCGGTTCAGGGAAGGCCGCCAGGTCGATCTGACAGATGAAATCACGGCAAAAGTGACACGTGTTGCAGAAGATGGCTTGCGCACGCTCGTCTTCAATCGTCCGCTTAACGATCCCGTCTTTGAGCCTTATCGACACACCCCGTTTCCACCCTATATCCGGCAGGATGAATCCCTTTCCGAAGAATATCAGACGGTGTACGCGCGGGATCCGGGCAGCAAGGCCGCCCCGACAGCCGGACTCCATTTTACTGATGAGCAGCTTCAGGATCTGGAACAACAGGGGATAAAGCGAGCGGAGGTAACACTGCACGTCGGCCTGGGAACATTTGCTCCTGTTAAAACGGAGAACATTGAGGATCACCGGCTGCATAGTGAATGGTATCGGATCGACCGGGAAACGGCAGGAAAGCTGAATCATGCCGACTCTATTACTGCTGTGGGAACGACCAGCGTCCGCGTCCTCGAGAGCGCTGTGGAGGAGCCGCGCCGTTTTACAGCCTGTTCCGGGGAAACGGATATCTTTATTAAGCCGGGCTACGCTTTCAAGGCCGTGGATCATCTGGTCACCAATTTCCATCTTCCCAAAAGTACTTTATTGATGTTGGTTTCGGCGTTTATGGGTTATGAGGAGATGTTCCGGGTTTATCGACATGCCATTCGCGAAGAATACCGGTTTTATTCTTTTGGGGATGCTATGCTGATTTTGTGATGGCGTGCTTTTTTACCACAATGAACACAATGGCTTCACAATGTCCGCAAAGACGACTACATAGTGAGCATTGTGAGATTTTTGTGCTCATTGTGGTTTATTTTTCATCACAACGTTCACAAAGACTATGTAATCACTTTCACCTTCATGCTTCGTAAATGAAAATTATACCACACTTACTATCTTAGGTGAAATTTTACTTTAAAGACCTTTTAAAACGAATCCGTTATGGCAAAAATATTTCTTATAATCGGCGCGATATGCGCCTTTCTTTCTGTTGGATTCGGCGCCTTCGGAGCACACGCCCTGCGTGATCATATCAGCCGGGAGATGCTGGATGTTTACCATACCGGTGTCCAATATCAGTTTTTTCATGCCATCGGTTTATTGATTGTCGGCATCCTGGCTCTTCATTTTCCTCAATCGGGGTTGTTGCGATGGTCGGGCTGGCTCATGCTGGCAGGCATCATTCTCTTCTCGGGAAGCCTGTATGCCCTGTCGATAAGCGGGGTCAGATGGCTGGGCGCGATCACGCCGTTCGGAGGTATCTCCTTTCTGATATCCTGGATATTGCTGGTGATTCTGGCGATCAGGGTGTAGCGGTGAACCATTCCTGGTTATATGAAGGATCCGTACCCGGTTATTTTCCCGCGGCCTCTCAGGAAAAAAGGTTCTTTACCACCTCTTCCTTATATGATTTTCCGATGGGAATGGTCGTTTTGCCGATCTCCAGCTGGTTTCCGTATAGTGAAATTACCTTTCTCCTGTTGACGATGTACGACTTGTGGACACGCATGAAGCGTTCGGAAGGCAGAATTTCTTCGAGATTTTTTAAAGATTCGAGAGCGACGATTTTCCCCTGACCGGTATGAAAGGTGACGTATTCCCGCAGGCCCTCTATATAGAGAATTTCGGAATATCCGATGCGGTAGATTTTATGATCGGCTTTCACCGAAATATAGCCTTCATTTTGGATGATCGGCTCAGGGGCCGCTCCCGGAACATTTCGCCGCAGCCGTATCAGTTCCGCCGCTTTATTTGCTGCCTGTACGAAACGTTCAAACGCAATAGGCTTGAGCAGATAGTCGCAGACATCCAGTTCATATCCTTCCAGGGCATAATCGGGGTAAGCCGTAGTAAAAATGACAACGGGTTTTTGCGGCATAGAACGTAGAAACTCCACACCCGTTAGTTCGGGCATCTGAATATCCAGGAATAACAGGTCGGCCGGACTCTCCTGCAGGCCGGCCATCGCCGCCATCGGGTTTTTGAATGTTCCTGTCAGCTCCAGGTAGGGAATCCGCTTTACATAATCGCCGAGCAGAATCCGGGCGGGGTATTCGTCGTCAATGATGGCGCAGGTTACCGTCATAACGTTTCAATTTCCAGGTCAACGAGGAACAGGTCATTTTTTTCTTCGATCCGAAGCCGGTGTTTGCCGGGGTAGAGTAATTCCAGACGCTTGCGCACATTCTGCAGACCGATGCCCCCTGAACCGTCTTTTGAGTAAGGCTGCCTGGGGATACTGTTTTCGATCCGGAAGCGGACTTTTGAATCTTCCGTGGTGATGGTCATGGCAATACATCCGTGAGGAACATCATCGATGTTGCTGTGTTTGAAGCTATTCTCGATGAACGGGATGAACAACATAGGCTCCACCGGCAGGGTTGTATCCGCATTCTGAAAATCAATCCGGACATTCGGCTCCTCTTCGATCTTCAGGCATTGGAAGTCGATATAGTTCAGAATATAGCTCATTTCCTTGCGGAGGGGTACCTTTTTCTCATTGCTCTCGTAAAGCATATAACGCAGCATCTCGGAGAGCTTAAGGATCATCTCCGGAGCACGTTCGGAGCGGGAGTTGGATAATGAATAGATGTTGTTGAGCGCATTAAACAGGAAATGGGGGTTGATTTGCGATTTCAAAAATTTCATTTCCGTCTGCAGGTTTTCATTCAGCAGCGACATCTCCCATTGTTTCTTTTTCCGGTTCTCCGAGATCACCCAGTAAACGGTACTGATGAACAGGATGGCAAGAGACGAGAGCAAATGAGGCAGGATTCTGCGGTAAATCGTGTGCCGGTTAAAAGAAAAAGGATGAATGTGGAACCGGCTGTTCATCCAGATATTCTGAAATAGCATGCCGTCACTCAGAGCCACTACAAAATAAGTTCCGGCAACGAGCAAAAGTACGGCAATGCCGTACCAGGTGTACCGGCTGTGTCCCACTAGCCGGGGCAGCAGCAGAAAGGTGTTGAAATAAAACAAAAATGCATCCAGAAGTACAATGCGGATGGTGAATAGCGCGGCTGCCTGAGATTCGAAGGGAAAAGAGAGCCAGTAAAACATGATCATGGCATAGCCCAGCCAAACCACAATATGGATTCCTGCGTTATACCAAATGTTCTTTGATTCTTTCATGTTATGATGGTACACAAAAAAGAACAATTCACCACGGGAATTCAACGAGAAGATGAGCCTCTTCAACAAACGGGGCACATTGATCTACGAAAAGGTTGACATAATTCCGGCCGGGCCGGAAAGGAAGATTCGCGGCTTTTTTAATCGTTTTCTGCTGCTGTGGATGAACAAGATCTGTTTCAGATGAAATTCAGATAGATCCCGATCCATCGTTCGCTGATCAAATCGTACCGTAGATTGAATTTATTTTCCGCCGGCCGATTCCCGGGGTATTTTGTGTCAGATAATAAGTCGGAAGTACGGATTTCCGGTGGCGCAATCGGAACCGGGGAAATGCAAGTTTCCCCAGGAGCGATGGTCTAATGAGAAAAAGGATCCGGGAGTTTCTGAAAATGAAAACAATGAAGTTTCTTGGTACGACAGCTCTCATCCTCCTGATGATCTCCGGGGCGCAGGCTCAGCGCCGGCCATGGAGAAATCAGCGACATCGTATCGGTCTTCGTTATGGATATCATGTACGCGCTGTTCCCCGGCCGGCGGGCGTCTTAGCGATGATGAAAAGAAGCCTTTATCGATATCACGCCGGTCTATTGTATCGGCGGGCAGGTGCTTCTTTTGTCGTTATACGCCCGCCGGTGAGAATTATCGTTCAGACATTGCCGCCCGACTGTCTGCGGATGGCGGTCGGCACGCGCGTGTATTTCTATTGCTATGGCAATTTTTACATGCAGGAAACAAACAACCACAAATCAGGTTATGTGGTTGTGGAACCACCGATAGGCGCCCGGGTGGATGCTCTGCCCGACGGCTATTGTAAAACAGAGATCGACGGAAATACCTATTACGAGTTCGGAAATGTCTGCTATAAAGCTGAAGTGGACAAAGATGGCGAGGTATGGTATCGAGTCGCAGGTATAGATCACTCAATGGAAACCAATCCGGATAACCGTTAACAATCGTCACTTATGAAAACGCTTAAATTTGTCGGGCTGCTCATCCTTCTGCCGTTGATAAGCATCCCCGCGTATGCTCAGCACAGATTCAACTCTGAAGAAATGGCCAAAAGGCAGAGCCAGAATGTCATCAAAAACATTCCATCGCTCACCCAGGCGCAAAAAGATTCCGTTCAGACGATTTTCGCCAAATATGCAAAACTGACTCAGGATGCCTGGCAGAATAACTCGGGCGATCGTCAGGCAATGCGGAGTCAGATGCAGAAGCTGCGTTCGGATCGGGATGCCGAACTCAAAGCTCTTTTTACTAAAGATCAATACCAGCAGTATCAAAAGCTGATGGAAAAAAACAGGCGTCGATTCAGGCAACACCAGAGACAATGAAATATCCTGTTACCGCCGGTCCCGATGAAAAGGGACCGGCTCTTTCCCCTCCTAACGGCAATTTTTTATTAAGCAACATTTTCTACGCATAAAATACAGGTCTATTGAATTTAGCAGTCGATAAAAGTACAAGCAGCATAAAAAAGATATCCTCCGTACTATTTTTTCTGATTTTAATCCTGACTATTCAGGCAGAAGCGCAGGAGCTTACAGTTAGCGGAGTCGTGCGAGACAGTACGGATCACGCTCCGTTGATCGGAGCCAACGTGATTTTGAAAAATACCTCGGATACCACAAAGATGTTCTATGCCGCCACAGATAAGGAAGGATCCTTCCGGATCAGCGGATTGCCGCCCGACACCTACTTTCTCACCATCAGCTATATTGGGTATCGAAAATATCAGAAGAAGCTTACAGTGGCGGGGAAAGGGCTCGGCCTTGGCACGATTTACATGGCCATCCGGCCGGAACTGATGGGAAGCATTACCGTTACCGGTCACGTTGTGACCAGTGTGCAGAAAGGAGATACGGTTCTGTACAATTCCAATGCGTTCAAGACCAATCCGGATGCCTCTGCACAGGATCTGATCAAGAAGATGCCGGGAATAACGGTTGTGAACGGACAGGTACAGGCCCAGGGGGAAGCGGTGCAGAAGGTGCTTGTAGACGGGAAGGAATTTTTCGGGGGGGATCCGGCTACAGCTCTGAATAATCTTCCGGCCGATGCCATCGCTAAAGTCGAAGTGTTCGATAAAAAGAGCGATCAGGCTCAGTTTACCGGTTTTGACGACGGAAATGCACAGAAAACGATCAATATTGTTACTAAACCTGATAAACGACATTCGCACTTTGGCAAAGTATATGCGGGTTATGGAACGGATGAGCGAAGGGCCGCCGGAGGAAACATCAATTTTTTCAATGGAGATCAGCGCATATCGGTCATCGGAATGTCGAATAATGTAAATCAACAAAACTTTTCCACGCAGGATCTGCTTGGTGTGGTGGGCGCTTCCGGTCAGGGTGGAGGCGGCTGGCGGGCTCGTCGCCAGACCCGGAATTTCCGTATCGGCTCGCAAAGCGGCATTACAACCACGCATTCACTGGGCATCAATTACAACGACAACTGGGGTAAAAAGGTAGAAGTAAATGGCAGCTACTTCTTCAACATGTCGAAGAACAACAATGATCAAACGCTCAACCGCACTTATTTTTTGTCGGGTGAAACCAACCAGTACTATAACGAAGACAATCTTTCAAGCAGCGATAATTATAACCACCGGCTGAATATGCGCATCGACTATAAGATGGATGATCATAACTCCCTTCTGATAAGACCGCGCCTGAGTATTCAAAAAAATACCGGCTCCAGCGGCCTGACGGGTATTACCTATTCCTCACAAAATCAGAAGCTCAATCAGTCAGTCAATACGTATTCAAACGATGCGGCAGGGTATAACTTTTCCAACAGGCTTCTTTTCCGGCACTCTTTTGCCAAACGGGGGCGCACTTTTTCCGTCCGCATCAATACCGGACTCAATAAAAATAATCAATCCAATTATCAGGAAGCGCTAAGCACCTATTATCAGCAGGCCGACAGGAACGATACGCTCAATCAGCATCCCAAACAGCTGACGAATGGCTATTCCCTGGATGGGAGAATAGAATATACCGAACCGCTTGGCAAGACGAGCCAGCTTGCAATCAGTTATGATGCTTCCTACAACAGAGATAAATCAAACAAACGAACGTTGAATTTTGACCCTCTGCAGAATCAATATGCTATTCTTGATACGGCATTATCAAATAAATACAATAGCAACTATGTAACCAATGCCGGCGAACTATCCTACCGTTATCATACCCATATTGTATCGGCGCGGGTCGGGGTATCTTATCAGAGATCGGACCTTTCGAGTGATCAGACATATCCGTCGCCATATACCCTTTCCCGGTCCTATCTCAACTTATTGCCCAACGCGGGGCTGCGCATACGATTCTCCGACAACACCAATCTGCGCATTCGCTATCGGGCAGACGTCGATGCTCCTTCGGTCGGGCAGCTACAGGGGGTCGTCGACAATTCAAATCCGCTTCTTTTGTCGACCGGAAATCCAAACCTGAAGCAGGAATACAGCAACCAGGTGTCTGTACGGTTTTCACACCACAATCCGGATAAGGCTGGTAATTTCTTTGCATGGGTTTCTTTGGAAAAGAGGATGAATTACGTGGGCACTGAAACGATCATCGCCGCGAATGACACGACCGTAGGTAACGGCATCGTCTTAAATAAGGGCGCCCAGCTGAGAAGACCCGTAAATATGGATGGATATCTGAATGCCCGAACCTTTCTGAATTACGGCTTTCCGGTGAATTTTATTGAATCGAACCTGAATATGCACACTACATTTTCCTATTCGAGAACGCCGGGCATCATCAATCAGCATGAGAATTTCTCCAATTCCTATTCTATCGGTCAGGGATTGGTTATTGGCAGTAATATCAGTGAGAAAATAGACTTCACCATCTCTGCGGATGTGAATTACAACATCGTGCGCAATTCCATTCAGCCCCAGCTTAACAACCATTACCTGGTGCAAAGTGCGGGCCTCCGACTCAACTGGACGTTCTGGAAAGGATTCGTCTGGGGGAATGATCTCAATCAGCAGGCTTACCATGGGCTGGGCGGCGCCTACGATCAGAATTATACGCTTTGGAACATGACTCTGGGAAAGAAATTTCTGAAAGATCACCGGGCGGAGATCAGTGTTACCGTTTACGATCTGCTGAATCAGAATAACAGCATTTCCCGTAATGTGACCGATTCGTACATCGAAAATCAGCAGACGCAAACTATCCATCGTTATTTCCTCTTCAGCTTATCTTATAAAATATGATTCCTGATCTGAAAGCACGGATGTTCTTTCGATTTCCTGTTCTGACAGCAGTTGTTTTGATTATCTCGGCGGGATGTGCGAAAACGCCGATAGAAAAAAGCTATTGGGCCGATCAAAAACCAGCCGGTTCCACCTTCTCCGGATATAATTCCGACGATAACCTGCAATGGACCGTAACCAACGACAGCACCCGGCTTTACCTGTTTCTGGCTACCAGCAACAGGAATCTTGAGAGGACGATTTTTATGCGGGGATTAACCATTTATGTCGATTCTTCGGCCAAAAAGCACAAAGATAAATACCTGAAGTATCCTTATCGGTCGATGAACAATTCTCCTTTTGCCATGAATGGGGAGGGGCACGGAAGGTTTCGAAAAGACAGGGATGATTCATCTGCCATGAAAAAGCGACACGCCTTTTCCTCGCCTGAAACGGCATATTGGAAAAATGGGAATGATGAAGAGATCCTGAACCCTGCGCTTAAACACACGGGCTTCAGCTATCACATACAAGTTGATTCGCAGGGATTCATGGATTACCAGGTGGCTATTCCGCTCGACAAAATCGCCGCCGGGGGTTATCCTTCCATAAAAAAACTCTCGGTTGGAATCGTGTTGAGCGACAGTCCTTTCCAGCACCGTCGGTCATTTCAGGGGAGAGGTGGTTTCGGCGGAGGTGGCTACGGGGGCCATGGGGGATTTGGCGGCCGCGGTGGCGGCAGAAGACCCCCGGTCGGCGGAGGTGAGAGGGGCCGTTTTCAACCCGCGAAAGTTGATCAATGGTTTATCACGAACCTCGCCGGTCCGGATAATCGACAGGAATGACGAATCTTTCCTGACAGGACAGGAAGAAATAAGGGAAGTACAATCCTGTGTGTGTTAAACGCAGCAGACGGAGAAGGCGGACTGTCCGACCTGTCCTTGAATTCCCACTCAAAGGGGAATGAAATGGAGGGATTGATGATGTAATAGTTAAAAAATTCCTCTACTTTTAATGCCTGCCGGACCTGTTTTACAGGCAGAGAATTTAAAGGATTGATACAGGATGAAAATTGTAATAGATCGCGTCGACGATGCTTTCAGGATGGAGGCAAAGAACGAACGCGGACAAATAGTAACAATGGATGCCTCTCCGGTCCTGGGTGGAAAGGAAAACGGCTATCGACCCATGGAACTGCTGCTGGTCGCGATCGGAGGATGCAGTTCTATTGATCTCATCGATATCCTCAAAAAACAGCGGGAACCGGTTGAGGGACTCCGTGTAGAGGTTAATGGAGAACGGGATGAAACCAAAATTCCGTCTCTTTTTACCGTTATTGATCTTCACTTCATCCTGAAAGGCGAACTAAATGAAGCAAAGGTAAAGCGCGCGTTGGATCTTTCTCTGGAGAAGTATTGCTCGGTAGCCAAAATACTGGAGAAAACCGCCCGGATTACCTGGCGCTATACGATTAATGACAAATATGATGACTAAAGACCGCCAGAAAGATTTCGAAACTCAGGCCGTACGAACCCAGGTACCCGGAACCGGCCAGCGCGAGCATTCGGTGCCTTTATTTATGACTTCAAGTTATACGTTTAACAATGCCGAGCATGCCCGTGCCTTGTTTGCCCATGAACTGGAAGGTAATGTTTACAGCCGGTATTCCAACCCCAATGTAGACGAGTTTGTCCGGAAAATGTGTCTTCTTGAACAGGCCGATGCCGGGGTGGCGACTTCCTCGGGGATGTCGGCCGTATTCAGCAGCCTGGCGGCGTTGCTAAACAGCGGCGATCACGTGCTGGCCTCGCGTTCCCTCTTCGGATCGTCCCTGCAAATCCTCAATACAATATTGCCGCGCTGGAACGTCAGTGCCGGCCTGGCTGATATTTATCATCCTGAGGAATGGGAAGGGCTGATTCAGGATAACACCCGCATGCTTTTCATAGAGACGCCCTCTAACCCGGGGCTGGATCTGATAGACCTGGAATGGGCCGGGAACCTGGCCCGCAGGCACGGTCTGGTGCTGGTGGTCGATAATTGTTTTGCCACGCCTTACTTACAGCAACCCATGAATTATGGAGCAGATCTGGTGGTTCACTCTGCCACCAAGTTTATTGACGGACAGGGCCGCGCCATTGGCGGGGTGATTGTCGGAAGGAAGAAATATATTGATGAAGTAAAGTTTTTCACGCGCCATTCGGGTCCGGCGTTATCTCCGTTTAATGCCTGGCTGTTATCCAAAAGCCTGGAAACACTGCCGGTCCGGATGGAAAAGCATTGTGAAAATGCGCTGGCCCTGGCCAGGTTTCTTGAAGATCACCCCGGTGTAGAAACGGTGCGATATCCGTTTCTTGAGAGCCATCCTCAATATGAGCTTGCCCGGCGGCAAATGAAGCTGGGGGGCGGCATCGTCGTGTTCACACCTAAGGGAGGATTTGACCAGGCCAGAGAATTCCTCGACCGTCTCGATATGATCTCACTGTCGGCAAACCTGGGGGATACGCGGACCATTGCCACGCATCCGGCATCCACCACCCATTCGCGGCTCACCGAAGAAGAACGGCAGGCGGTTGGCATCACCCCGGGACTTATCCGCCTCTCGGTAGGCCTCGAATCTCTGGACGATATTATTGGGGATGTAAAACAAGCATTGCCGTCGGCTTAAACCGGCGGGGATGGCAGGAAATGATGATCATCATTGTGAAAAAATAACCTCTATTTCTTCCTGAGCCCGCTCATAATCCTCCGGTATCCCGATATCGATGAAATAGCGGTCGGAAATAAATCCGAAAAATGGCTGTCGGCTCGCAAAAGGGACTAAATAGTCGTTTTCAAAAGAAAATTTATCCGATGGATTCGACCGTAAAAAGGTAGCTTCTTCCATCAAATAGACGCCTCCGTTAATCAATCCCTGTTCGTAAAAATGTTTCTCTTCGAAAGACCGGATTCTGTTCTCATCATCCAGGGCCACACGGCCGTACCGGTCGAAGTTCCGCATGGGTTTTAACGAGAGGCTGAGTACGGCATTATTCCGGTGGTGGAAATCATTCAGGGAAGGCAGATCCACGGTAAATAAAGTGTCTCCATTCAGAATGAATGCTTCTTTTTCCCGGGCATACAGCCAGGCGTTTTTTATGGCGCCGCCGGTACCCAGAGGTTCTTTTTCAATGGCATAGCTCAATGAAAAGGGGAATCGATTCTTGTCACACCAGTCTGTGATCTGCTCATGTTTATAACCAAGAGCCAGGATTACGTGCTCTAATCCATGGGTTTCGAGATACTTGAAAACATAATGCAGAAAAGGCCTTCCTGCTACCGGCGCCAGACATTTTGGTGTGTCGCCTGTAACCGTTTTCAAACGTGTCCCCAGCCCTCCGGCCAGCACAATGCATTCTCTGGTCATCCCGGGAACAATTTTTCCTCGACCAGCTGACAGACGATGTGTCCGATCATGATCTGTGCTTCCTGGATTCGCGGGGTATCTGTGGAAGGTACCGGAATAAGATAATCGGAGAGAGGTTTCATGCGGCCGCCTCCGGCACCGGTCAGTCCAACGGTGATCATCTCATTCTCCCGGGCCTGCTCAAACGCTTTACAGATATTCACCGAATTGCCGGAGGTGGAAAGTCCCACCAGGATGTCACCCTGTTTTCCGATGCCCCTGATCAGGCGGGAATAAATCACATCAAAATCGTAATCGTTTGCCACGGCCGTCATGTACGAGGTATTGCAATGCAGTGCGTGGGAAGGCAGCGGTGTCCTTTCCTTATAAAACCTGCCGGAAAGTTCTGCGGCCAGGTGCTGGGCGTCTGCTGCGCTGCCGCCGTTTCCACAGAAAAAAACATGATTGCCGTTCTCAAAGGCCTCACTTATCACGTTGGTCACGTTCATTATTGTAGTGATCAGCTCTTCACTTTCCAGCAATGTCTGTTTGGCATTAATGGAAGCCTGTATGATGGATTTTATCTGGTGTATCATGAGCGTGAAATATAAGAGCGTTGATTATGGACGGGCATCTGAAAGAGAAAAAAGATGCTGATCCTGCCTTTTGTTGATACTCTCAATAAGTTGTATTTCGCGGCAACTTCATATGGTCCATGTCGATAATCCACGGGTTACAAACTGGTATTGCCTGAACCAGCCGCCGAACCTGTGCATGGCCTCCATCACGGCATATCGTGTGTTATTGGGACAGTAGAACGTCATAAATCCGCCGCCGCCGGCTCCCGAAATTTTACCTCCGGTAGCCCCTGCTTTTTTGGCTGTTTCATACATTTCTTCGATCAGGGGGTTGGAAATACCTTGTGCCATTTGCTTTTTATATTGAAATCCATAATCCAGTATCTCTCCCATCTCGTCGATTTTTCCTTTTAATAGAGCCTCCTTCATTTTCTGAGCCTGCCCCTTTAAATGGTGCATAGCCTCAATCGACTTTTCATTGTTGGTTGTCACATTCTGGCGTTGTGTTTCAATAATGGTGGAGGATAACCGGCTGGTATCGGTAAAATAGAGCAGCAGGTTATGCTCTAGTTCGCTCAGATAGTAATCCTTTATGCGCAGCGGGTTTACGATCACCTTGTCATCCGCGTAGAATTCCATGAAGTTTACCCCGCCGAAAGTAGCGGCATATTGATCCTGCCTGCCCCCCGCCATTTGCAGGTCCGTTCTTTCTATTTCATAAGCATAATGTGCCAGGTCGTAGTCACCCAGCGGGAGTTTCAGCCATTCGGCAAAAGCACCCAGTACGGCCACCACATGTGTGGAGGAAGTTCCCAGTCCCGAACCGGCAGGTGCGTCGACGAAGGTAGAAAGCTTAAACCCGCGGGGTTTCTGCAGGTATTTCCGGCTGATGCTGTTGTATACGCCCTTTGCGAGATCCATGCAGCCGTTTAGCGGCAGGGTCTTCCGGACATCAAACTCCTGCCGTTCATTCCGGTCCAGTGCTTCGAGGATGATTTTATTTTCACTCAGAAGCTCGATGCTTGCGTACGCATACAGGGAAATCGTGGCATTCAGGATGGCTCCGCCGTAAATATCGGTATAGGGACTCACATCGGTGCCCCCGCCCGCCAATCCGATTCTTAAAGGTGCTTTACTTCTATATAGCATAGGTTAGGAATACCAGATCATTCGGTTGGAGGATGATGTATTGCCGGGTTATGGTCGAAAAGTCAGAAGGATCCCTCTTTAGCGGGCAGGCGGAAGGTAAAGGTAGCTCCGTTGCCGATCTCGCTGTTCACGGCAACCGAACCGTTGAACAACCTGCTCAGGTAATAACAGGTAAACAATCCGATCCCTGTTGACGGTTCTCCTTCGGTGCCGGTTTCATTGACTTTATAAAAAGGTTCAAAAATCGATTTTTGTTTTTCTCTTTCAATGCCCACACCATTATCTCTCACATGGAGGAGCGCCGTCTCATCCTCATACTCCAGGCCAAGCTCAATCTGGCCGCCGCGTGGAGTATATTTCAATGCATTGCTGATGAGGTTAAACAGGACCCGTTTTATTTTTGAGATGTCTACTACGGCATACAGGGGCGCTTCATAAGGACGAAAAAGCAGCTCCTGCTCTTTGGCATGGGCTGCTCCCTGCATCAGGTGATACACTTCCTCGGCGATCCAGTTCAGATCCACTTCCACCAGATCGAGCTCAATCCGGTTGAGATCAATGAGTACGATGTCGTGGAGCTGATTGACCAGATCCGCCATATTATTCACACCCATCTGTACCATGGTGTGATATTCCTGCAACTCGGTATCGGAGGTTTGCTTCAGCCTTTTATCCATCATGTCAAGGTACCCCAAAACGGCGGTCAGCGGGCTGCGCAAATCGTGTGTCGTGATGCTCAGCACATTATTTTTGAACGCGATAACCTCTTCCAGGCGTTTCTGCTTCTGGCTGATTTTCTCATTTTGTATTTGCAACTTGGCGGTCATATCAGCCATTTCCAGTTCTTTCCCTACCATCCCGGCGAAGGTATGGATAAGGCTCAAAGCCTTTTCATCGAGTTCCTCCCGAAGGATCTGGATGGCCAGATAACCCACATTGAAATCACGATGTGCAAAAGGCACGCAATAATGATCCCCCGCGTACACCGGCTTTCCCGAAAAAATCAACTCTTCCTGCCATTCGCTGAGCAGTACCGGCTGACGGTTGTCGCCAGAGCTGGCAATGGTGACATCCTCCTCGAGAGAGAGAGCCAGAATAACCCGGTTAGATTTCAGAGAATCGGACAGGGTGGTAACCAGCTTTTCAAGATTGATCAGCGGAGCAGCATCCCGCAGCTGCACCGACTTCACTGCGAACAATCGTTTTTCGTCGTTCCGTGCCACGGTTTCCTCTTTGCCAAACATGGAAGTATGATACGTATTTAGACGGCTTTCCGCGAATGTTTCATTCATATTAGTTCGTATGAGACCGTAGGAAAAGCAAAAAACGGCGTTTTTGCCCAATCATCTGCCTCCAGCGCGGCCGTAAATGAGGTTGCTTTTGCAGGTACGTGAGCACCTCATGTGCATCCGTGCCGTCATGGTGAAGGGCAAGGAAATCGATCAGGTTAAGGTAAGTGATAAAATAATAAGATTGAAAAGGTTGTTGCACGACTTCAGATGCCCATTGCAAAACATGGCGTTGATCCTGCTTCTGCATGAGAAGGTGCAAGAGGAGCATCTTGTTGGCAGGCGCCAGGTGCCGGAAATCGGCGGAGTCGGCGGAGAAATCTTTTCCTGTGAGAATATTCAGATAATCCTGCCAGTCCCGGGATGAATGTCTCCTGAACCGGATCCGCTTCAACAGCCGGGGATCCCGCATCTTTCCTACACTCACCGCTAATGCCGAATCCAGGAGGATTTGTGCGTGGAGCGTATCGCCCGCAAAACACCGGATATCGGCCATGCGTACAGCGACCAATGGATTTTTAATCCGGCGGGGATGATATTCCCGGAGCGCGGTATCGGCATTATGCTTGATCAATTCCAGGGTGAGCCACGGGATCCGGAATGCCGGCTTGTCGGGGAATTTTTTCAAAGCGGCATTCAAAGTACGTAATGCTGCAGCCGTGTCTTTCAGGGCCATCGCATGCCGGTAGGCGTCGTAGTAAGTATAACCGGGAGTGAGTTTGTGCGGGCATGTTTCCTCGAAGATGGAAGGAACCGAAAAAAGGCGCTGGGATACGGCCGTATCCGCAGAATCTATCGATACCCCGGCAAGGCGATGGTGCCATCCTTTAACGAGGGATGCCACCGGGATGGGATAGCCGGCAGCAAGGTTAGAGGAACGATAGGCCTTCTTGAAATCAGCTATCGGCCAGTTGTCGAGCAAATAATGCACGAACGACCCCGCCGTAATATAGCTCACGTTGCTTCGCCCGGTATAAAATCCCGAAAAAGAAAGAGCCTTTTCCATCTGCTTCGGTCCCGGCCACGGTTTTGAGGCGGCAACGATTTGGTCGATTGTTGCCGTACCGGATTCATCAGGAGCTAAAGCCACCGCCAGTCCCTCAGTGAGCCCGATGCTCCAGCTCGCATGCAGACCCGGGGCACCGAACGGCTTGGCAAGGACGTGCACCAGTTCATGGCGCAGCACCTGATCGATGGCTCCTTTGGCGATGTGCACCTGATCCGCCGGATTCCAGACCGGCACGTAACTCGTATATTTGGCTCCGACCAGCATCTTTTTTTCCCAGACGTCGCCGTAAAAATAGCACTCAATTCTCCGGCTGCCTGTTGGCGGTCGGATATGCAGATCCCGGCTTATTTCATTTACGTCAAATTGCGCGTAAGCAAGGTATTTCCTGATTTCATAGGAAGTAAAACGGCGAAGATCATAGTAAATGACGACATTCTTGCCTTCAGCGCGGCCTTTCAACACTTGTTTTAAATACCAGCGGGGGGTGACGATATGGAAGAAGGGCATCAGCGCATAGCTGAGTCCCAGGCTGAACGTGAGCACGGCTATGGCGTATTTCGCAAAGCGATTTTCCCAGAATACGGGCATTAGCCACAAGAGCAATCCCCAGCAAAATGTGACGAAACGAAAAAAAAGATCGCGAAAAGTGAATTGAACCGCTGAATCGTATAAAGGCCCGGGCCACCCGCCCCAGACGTGATTAAAGAAATAGACCTGGGGAAGTGTAAACAGTTCGACCAGAAATTCGCCGGCGCCAATCAATGCGAGCACGATCATCGTCCACAAAACAGCATGTGTAAATCCATTCTTCCGGAATAAGCGGCCGATGCTGTATCCGAAGAAGATGCTCATAGAGGGAAAGAACACCCAAAACCCGATTCCATCGGCACTGATGCATCCATACACGATGCTTTTCAGGGCAAGAGGAATGGCGGCGATGTAGATTTGCGTCCCGATGAACAGGAGATGATGGCCGTCCCCGTCAGGCGGTTGCTTTCTTTTTGCGGCACGGCCTCCTGCATAAAAAGCACCGAACAGCGAAGCCAGCACAGCCGACTCGACATGCAGGTCGCCGATCAGCGGTATCCAGATGAGGATGAATCCGCCCAGCAGAAAAAGACCGTATTGCCTGACTGCAGTAGGCAGCTGACGCATGGGGATCACGATTGTTACGAGAGGTTTTTCAGCCCTTTCGGGAAAGTACCCGGAAAGGGCTGTTGGAAGAAATCCGGAAAAACCGGTCTTCTAAAGCCTTTTGTGACGGAATATAGTATAAAAGTGCATTATTTCCGGAACAGGTTGGACAGGACAAACCAGATATTTTCTTTTCGTTCCCGCAGGCGCCGGGAGAAATAGGGAAACCACCGGGTCCCGAAAGGTACGTAGATCCTCACATGATACCCCTGCCCGGCCAGTTTCTCACAGGTCGGCTGCCGAAGACCGTATAACATCTGAAACTCATAGCGGTCCGGAGGAAGATGGCGAAGCTCGGCGTGAGCCCTGGTCCAGTTAATCAGTTCATCGTCATGGGTAGCGATTCGGGGACAGGGAGTCCTTTCCAGAAGAATGGCCGCGTATTCTTTAAATGCTTCGCGGATGGCCGGCATCTTCTGCAGGGCGAGGTGCTTTGGTTCCTTATAAGCTCCCTTGACCAAACGGACATCAGCCCCCAGACGGGCCAGCTCTTCAACATCTTCACGGGTACGGTACAAACAAGCCTGCAATACGATGCCTGTCCGGCCTCCGAATTCGCTGAACGCCTCCCGGAACAGACTGATCGTCCGGCTTGTATAATCTGACCCCTCCATGTCAATGCGGACAAACCGGTTATGGGAGCGGGCAGCCTCCAGCAGCCTGAAAAGATTATCCCGGGCAAAGGCAGGGTCGATGTCAAGCCCCATCATCGTCAGCTTGATGGAAATGCCGGCATTGAGCTTAAGATGATGGATGTCGTTCAACAGCGTTATGTAGTCCTGAAGATTTTGGACAGCCGTTTCCCGGTCGGCGACATTTTCTCCAAGCAGATCGAGAGTGACTTTAATCCCCCGGTTGTTCAACGCGCGGACTTTTGGAACGACTTCTTCGAAACGTTCACCGGCAACAAAACGACGTGCTAAAGCATAGGGTAATTTCATTCTGATCATTATTGAAGCCGGCGGATCGTTCATTAATAAAGACATCAATGATCCCGGTCTTTCCGGACCGGCACTGCTGATCCGAAACCATCCTCTTTTTTTTACGTATGAGACAACACGAAAGCGGTGTAAGCCGTTCTCGGAGTTATTCAAAGGGATTTTGCAGAGCGGAAAATCCCTTTGAATAACTCCTTCCCCACGCGCATGGATATGATTTGTAAAAAAAATACCTGTCCCTGCATATATCTTGACAGGTGTGAATGATTATTATTATATTTGACCCTTCATTCAGAAATGTGAACCGTACAGTCATTTATATGACCATATGGTCACTCCAAAGGTTTCTTCCGGTTACGGTTGATTTCAGAATATTTTATGAAAGGCATTCGGGAAAAGAAGAAGAAGCTATTAGAAACCCTCACGCGTGAAGGCATCTATGAGGCTGTGGAACAGATCATGGCTGAAGATGGCGTGGAGGGACTGACCATGAGCCGGCTTGCCGAACGGGCTGGTATCGCCAAGGGAACTATTTATCTGTATTTCAAGGATAAAGATGATCTGATCCGGTCGGCAATGGACCATACGCTTGATCCCCTCAAAGAGGAGGTGATGAGGATTCTGGAGAGTGATGAAGATCCGGAGGTCATTTTGCAGAAGTATGCCCGGTTTGTCGTTCAGTTTTTCAAGAAGAATCGTTCACGGTTCTCTGTATTACATTATCGGCTGACCCAGCAGGAAAAGCTCAGCCTTCGTTTTAATCCACGTCAGAAAGAGCATTATGAGCTGTCTGTTCAGAAGATAGCGGCTGTCATAGAAAAAGGTATTAAAAAAGGCCGGTTCAAAGAGATGGACAGCCTGACGCTGGCCCATATCCTCGTCACTTCTGTCATAACGATCGTTAAGCAATACATGTGTCAGAAGGAAAAAACGGCCCCGAATATTGACGCCAATGCGGATCTGACTATTGAAGTATTCATGAACGGTATTAAAAACCATTAGTTAGCTTATGCATCATAAACCATTATTATTATTGTCAATATCGGCATTGATCGGATTAAGCGGATGTGTTACTTCCAGATCCATCCGCAATGATATTGATACTACGGAAAGTCAGGCTTACCACGACTGGCAGAGGCAGCAGGCGGTTGCCGACACCCTGCCTGCGAACCGGGAGGTGAATCCGGAAGACTATCATGTGAAGCAGGATCAGCAGCCGGTGGTTAAAGGAAAACTGGAATTATCTGATGCGGTCAAGCTGGCCCTGATCTATAACCGGAATATCCAGACAGCCGTGGAAAACACGACCTACGCACATGGGCGCATCCTGGAGGCGTACGGCGGCGTGGCTCCCACGGCAACATTAAATGGCTCCTATACCCGGCCTGATAAGGTTACTGCTTTTAGTATTAATGGAAACAGGATTCAATTAGGTTACTTCAACAACTATTCTACCGATCTGCGGATTGAGCAGCCGATCATCGACGGTGCCGCTGCAACGGGCCTCCGGGCGGCGAAACTATATGACGCCCTGGTCGACAAACAGGTGCAAAGCGCGACCCAGAACGTGGTATATCAGGTTGAGCAAAGTTATTATCAGCTTTTGCTCCTTCAGAAAACGTTTAATGTAAATAAGCAGTTTCTACAGGTTAGCCGCGCGAGTCTGAAA
The DNA here is from genome assembly GCA_964572735.1 of uncultured Chitinophagales bacterium. Classification (GTDB taxonomy): domain Bacteria; phylum Bacteroidota; class Rhodothermia; order Balneolales; family DATFMH01; genus DATFNI01. Next base: position 52,266 of record CAZNHE010000003.1, read on the forward strand.
AACGTACAGAACCAGGCCAAATTCGGCACGGCTACCCAGTTTAATGTTCTGCGCGCACAGGTTGATGTAGCCAATGCCAATACACAGATGATCACGTCTCAAAATGATTTTGAGCAGGCGGAGGCCGCCTTTTTCAAATTGCTCGGCATTTCACAACACAGCCAGGTGACCTTCCAGGACTCTCTTAATTACAAGAAGATGAACGTCAGTGAGAGCAAGGCAGTGGATATAGCACTCCATAATAATCCCGATCTGGCAAGCAGCCTGCTGAATGTGCGTTTGAATGAGGCTAATGTTGCGGCAAGTTATGCCAAATACCTGCCCACACTGAGCGCCTACTTTGATCAGACGTATGCCAAACCGGATCCGCACGTTTCCCAGATAGATGAATGGGGATATGCCTGGAACGTCGGTTTGACTCTTAAATGGAACCTTTTTGACCTCTCGCGGGAAGGAACCATCATTCAGAACAAATCACAACTCCGCCAGCAGCGACTGAGCTATCTGGATGAGCAGGAACAGGTTCTTTATAATGTACGCAGCGCCATTCTGGCACTCAAAAATGCCGAACGCTCGGTAAATGCCCAGAAACTGACCCTTCAGCAGGCACAAGAAGGACTCCGGCTTTCTCAGGCGGAATTCAAAAACGGAACGATCGATCAGGTATCGGTCCTGGATGCACGGCAGGCTTTGAGGCAGGCCGAGCTATCCTATTATACCAGCCTGTATGACCACAATGTCGCCAGATTACAGCTTTTGAAAGCAACCGGTCAGATCAGGATAAAGAAGGCTTCTTCCGACAATAGCGAAAGCAAACCGTAATAAATTTTATAAAAAGCTTTTAGATAACAGTAAGTTATGTGGCTCTCAAACACTGCTATAAAACGCCCCGTCACGACCATCATTATTATGGGCGCTTTGTTGATATTCGGCTACATGTCGTTCTCGCGCATGGGGATCGACCAGTTTCCCGAAATTGACTTTCCGGTTGTGACCGTTACAACCAGCTATCCGGGCGCCAGTCCGGAAGTGATGGACCAGGAAGTGACCAACACCCTGGAGGAACAGATTAACACGATTGCCGGGATCAAGAACATCTCTTCCCAGAGTTATGACGGGCTTTCATTGGTGGTCGTACAGTTTGTGCTCTCGAAGGATGCCAATGTTGCAGCGGCTGAAGTCCGTGCCAAGGTAGAGCTGGCCAAGCAGGATCTGCCGACCGATATTCAGCCTCCTATCGTGCAGAAACTGGATGTCAATTCCAGCCCGATCGTCTGGATTTCAGTATCCGGGAAGGTTCCCTATCTGCAGTTATCGCAATATGCGGATAAAACGCTTAAGGAACAGTTACAAACCGTCAGTGGAGTAGGGAATATTGAAGTGGCCGGCTTACGGGAACGGGAAATCCGGGTCTGGGTTAAGCCGAAAGAGCTGTATGCGCGCGGTCTTACTGCTATGGATGTGGTAAATGCCATCCAGAGCAATCACCTGCAACTGCCGGCCGGGCGTATTGAAGAACCGCAGAAAGAATATACCATCAAGGTGCAGGGAGAATACCTGACGCCCCAGGCTCTGGAAAACCTGGTTGTCAAAAGCGTGAATGGCAAAACGGTTTATTTGAAAGATGTGGCCAAGGTGGAAACGGGCACCGAAGATTTTCGAACCATTGCACATTTTAACGGGGTTCCGACCATCGGTTTGGGGGTTCGGAAACAAACAGGTTCCAATACGGTGGCCGTAGCCCAGGCGGTCAGAGCCAAGCTTAAAACACTGGCGGCTCATACTCCGGAGGGGATCAAGGTTCAGATCGCCACCGATAATTCCCGGTTCATCCTTAAGTCAATCGACGGCGCCGAATTCGATATTCTCCTGGGAGTGATCCTTACCGCTCTGGTTATGTTCTTTTTCCTGCGAAACCTGCGTGTTACACTCATCAGTGTGGTTTCAATCCCCATCTCGCTGATCGGTGGTTTCATCATTATGAATGCACTGGATTTTACGGTCAACGACCTGACGATGCTCGCCATGTCTCTGGCGGTCGGTCTGGTGATTGACGATACTATTGTGGTATTGGAGAACATATTCAGGCATGTGGAAGGAGGGCAGGACAGTACGACGGCGGCCCAGGTAGGTACCAGCGAAGTAGGATTTGCCGTGCTTGCTGCCACTTCGTCGGTAGTGGCCGTGTTCCTCCCGGTCGCCTTTATGAAAGGGATCATCGGCCGGTTTTTCTTCCAGTTCGGGATGGCTGTTGCCGTCACCGTGACAATTTCGCTGTTTGTATCTTTCACCCTGACTCCTTATTTGTGCTCACGTGTTCTTCGGCATGAAAGAAAGCGCAGCAGGTTTTACATGGCTCTCGGAAGGTTCTTTGACCGGCTGGAAGAGAGATATATCATCATACTCAGATGGGGAACGCGGCACCGCTGGAGCATCATCGGGGTTGCCGTGGCAACATTTATTATCGGGATGTCGCTGTTGCCTTTTATCGGCTCTGAATTCGTTCCGAAATCCGACGAGTCTCGGTTCCGTATCAGTATAGAAATGCCCACGGGGATATCCGTCGACGCGATGAATCAGCAATTGTACAAAGTTGAAAGCACGTTGTTTAAATATCCGCAGGTTAAAAGCATTTTTTCTTCGGTAGGCAGCGGGGCCAGCCAGGAAGTGAATAAGGGCGGATTTTATGTTGAACTGGTCCCTAAAGATGACCGGGATCTCAGCCAGCAACAGATGATGGCGAAGGTGCGGCAGGAGCTTATAAGCAAATTCCCCGATATGAGAATTGCTGTTGAACCGATATCCAATGCCGGAGGCGGAGGCGGGCGCCAGGCCGATGTTCAGCTCATCATTCAGGGGCCGGATATTCAGAAGCTGGCTCAGATCAGTAATAGTGCGATGAAGGATCTGAAAGAAGACGGCAGATTCGTTGATATCGACACTGATTTGCGCCTGGATAAGCCGGACGTCGACGTGAATATCGATCGTGACCTTGCCTATGACCTGGGCGTGAATGTCCGGAGCATATCCAATGAAATTTACGCCCTGTTTGGGGGAAATGATGTGGCCAAGTACACCTACAACGGGTATCGCTACAAGATCCGGGTAAAAGCACAGGGAGACTTCCGGGATCAGCCGCGGAATATCGAAGACATCGAAGTTCGCAGCGATAGCGGGAAAATGATCAAGGCGGCAAACCTGGTCAATTATGAGGTGGGCGAAGGGCCCAGTTCGGTGAACCGTTATGATCGTATTCATGCTGTGAACCTGTATGTCAATACCACCAGCGCCATTTCAGCGGGCGAAGCTTTGGAAGTGGTGGAGAACGATGTTCAGAAATACATGCCCAAAAATGGAGAATATATGATTTCCCTGGGCGGACAGAGCCAGAATATGCAGGAATCCTTTGGTTACATGTTACAGGCGCTGCTTATAGCCATCCTGGTCATTTATATGATTCTTGCCATCCAGTTTGAGTCGTTTGTTCATCCATTCACAATTATGATATCGCTGCCGCTGACGATGATCGGAGTTTTTGGAGGGCTGCTGATCGCCGGTTCAACACTGAATATCTTTTCCTTTATCGGGGTCATCATGCTCGTTGGTCTGGTTGTTAAGAACGCGATTCTGCTGGTTGACGTCGCCAACCAGCAGCGTGCAGCCGGCAAGGACAAGGTAGAGGCGATCGTTATAGCCGGCCGGTTGCGGTTGCGCCCGATTCTGATGACGGCTTTTGCCATTATTTTCGCTCTTCTGCCGGTAGCCCTGGCTCTGAGTGAAGGCGGTGAATCGCGCCAGCCGTTAGGGGTTGCGGTCGTTGGAGGGTTGTTTACTTCCACCTTCCTGACCCTCCTGATCATTCCGATCATATATCTGATGTTCGACAATGCCGCTGAATGGGTCAGGAATTCGTTTAAGAAAGACAAAAAAGAACGCTCATAATCTTTATTCCAATGAACAAGACCAATAATTTTATTTCAAAGTGGATGAAAAGGGGGATTATTCCGCTTGCATTGACTGCGTCACTCTTCCTGATAAGTGGCTGTGGCTCCAAGAAGGCGGAAGATTCTCCTGCGTCAGCTCAATCTTCGTTTCGTCCGGATACCCTGACGGTAGAAGCCGTTGAGGTACAACCGCATAGCTTTAACAGAGACATCCAGTCGACAGGCACCCTGGTAGCCAAGCGTCATGCGCAGCTGCGAAGCCTGGTTTCCGGAAGGATCGTGGACGTAAATGCCGATATTGGCGACTTCGTCAAAAAGGGAGCCGTGTTGATGCAGATCCGCAAAGTTGATTACCAGCTTTCCTTTGAGCAGGCCCAGGCCGCGCTGAGCCAGGCAAAAGCGCAATACGACATTGCCAAACAAGATTACGATCGCATGAAGAACCTGTACCGTGCCGGCTCGGCAACGACCCAGCAACGTGATCAGGCACGCTCGACTTTTGAACAGGCCCAGGCTAAATTAAAGCAGGCTCAGGCCGCCCGCGATATCGCCAAACAAAAACTGGATGATACGACAATCAGAGCTCCTTATTCCGGATTCATTACAAAGCGGTATAAGATGCAGGGCGGGTACGTCGATGTCGGAAACGAGGTCTTTGATATCACCGATCTCTCGGTTTTGGAAGCAGAGATGGATCTGCCTGAAGAATATGCGGGTATGATCTCACCAGGATTAAAAGGAGAGATCAGCTTCCTGTCCAATTTTCATTCCGTTGAAGGCACCGTGACCAAGGTGAACCCAAGTATTGATACGGATACACGTACCTTTACTATTAAAGTACAGGTGAAGAATCCTGATTTTACGCTTCCTGACGGACTCTTCTGTACGGGTTCTTTTGTGCTGCCTCCGCTTAAAGGCCAACCGGCTGTTCCCAGGGAGGCCCTTGGCGAGAAAGAAGGCCAGGCTGTCGTCTGGGTTATTAAGGACGGGAAAGCCCGGGAACGGCAGGTGCATAAAGGTCTTACCGATGGAGACTGGGTGATGATCAACAACGGTGTAAAGATCGGGGAAACCGTTGCCGTTTCCGGATTAACCGTATTGATTGATGGCTATCCCGTTCGTGTGAGGAAAGGCAACGAGACGGCCATGCGATAAGTAAGAGATGATTTAAGAGAGCACGCTTTCCCTTAAAGCCGTTTCCGGATTGCCGGAAGCGGCTTTTTTATTACAGGAGGCCCTGTACGAAATATTACGTGGCTGAAGGAGCCGCACAACGTCTGGCCTGCGAAGGAATGTCTCCATAAAAGCTGTTAGTGATTCCGGTCGTATATTCAAAGGCGTACTTTTCGACCTGAACCTTTTTCAGTATCATCCGTATAAAATTCAAGGTAACTACTTTCGAAATTTATGGCTGGAAACTATGAAAGCAACGATCTGTTATTCTGCAGGTATCTTATTCCTGGTCTATACATTTCTCGTGACCCCGGGGATTTTTTCACATCGTTTTTTCTCTTTGGGTAATAAAACGCCCTACCTGACCAGGGAATTTACCGTCAGCGTTCCTGCGAAGCTGAAGGTTGCGACATCGGGCGGATCCATCAGGGTGGAAGACCGGGATGGGAATAGGATCAGGGTTGAAATGTATGTTCAGAAGCATGGTCGGTATTACCAGAAGGGCGATATTGATCTGAGCAATTATGAGATAGAGATAGATCAGGACGGTTCACAGGTCAATGCGATTGCCCATCGCAAAAGGGGTAGCCGGAGAAACAATCCGTCCATCAGTTTTGTGGTCTATGTGCCTGCCCAAACGAGCTGTAACCTGAATACCAGCGGAGGATCGATTTCCCTGTCGGGCGTTCAGGGAACGCAGGATGCCCGTACCAGTGGCGGAAGCATTGAACTGGATCATGCGAAGGGAACCGTCAGCCTGCGGACTTCAGGAGGATCGTTAGATATTAGCGATGTTGAAGGAAATATTAGTGGAAAGACCAGCGGAGGCTCGATCAATGTATCTGACGGATCCGGAACATTGTATCTCCGGACTTCCGGCGGAAACGTCCATCTGGAAAAAGTGAGCGGCAGCATCAGCGCGCACACCAGCGGCGGCAACATCCACGCCGGGGTCACCAGGCTGACAGGCGATCTGGATTTGCGCACCAGCGGCGGTAATGTCGTCGCGAATCTCCCGGACAATCAGGGTTTCAACCTGAATGCGCGGGGTTCTTTTGTGGACACTAACGTGAAAGACTTCTCGGGGTCGCTTCACCGCGATTGGATTGACGGAAAAGTGAAAGGCGGAGGACCTGAAGTAACTCTACAAACCTCGGGAGGTTATGTTAAAATCAAGTGACTGTCGGAGATCAGTGGGGTGTCGTCTGGCATTGACAGTTATTCCTTATTGTTTGTGGATGATCAACCGGCCCATGCTTTGATTCCAAGCGCAATAACCATTAGAATCATGCCGATTCCTGCAATCGGAGTCGGCTGCTCGTTTAATTGAATCCAGGAAGCAACGACCCCGATCACCGGGACGATCAAAACGGAAAAGCTGCTTACGTTTGCCGGAAGACGTTGTAAGAGGTAATACCATAGTATCCAGGCCACGGCAGTTGCTGCTATAATGTTAAAGAGGATGGCCAGGACGAGAACGCCATTCCATTGAATGGCTGCCTGGGGCAGAATAAACGCAGCGATGATGATCAGCGGCAGACCGAAAATCATCTGCCAGCCCGTTACTGAGAGTAATTCTTTCATCCCACTGATGGGTATTTTCCTGAACACGATCACACTTGCTCCCCATGACAAACCTGATGCAATACCGAGCATATTATCAAGCAGATGGCCGCCGGTATTCCACGGACTTATAATCAGTATGAGGCCGGCAAAAGCTAATAAGACAGCCAGCCATTGCCGGCCTCTAATATATTCTCCCAGAAAAGGGCCCGACAGCAAAATCACCCAGAAGGGCATACTGTAGGCAAAGACAGCGTTTTTCCCCGCTTCACCGTGAGCTACTGCCCAGGAGATCAGTCCGACGAAGCCGGATGTCTGCAGCAGGCCAAGCAACAGAACCCGACCGGGAAATCTGATCTTTATAGGCCCTCCGCTTATAAGAACGGCCAGTAATAATACCACTCCTCCCCCGCCGGCCCGTATGAGAGCGAAATACATGGAGGGACAGTACTGCATAGCGATTTTCATTACCACCCAGTTGTACCCCCACATAAGGGCTAAAAAGATGAAGGCAATCAAAGGCCCTTTGGATAAAGAAAAGGAAGATTCTGTTGTTTCCGACATGGGAAGTTAACTTATCGTAAAGAAGCAGGATTAACATCCTTCTTACGCAGGTGCTTTTCCGGTTCCGGCTTTCAGATGGACCGGATAGCATCATAAAGGCGAATATCTCTCCTGCCGAAAGGATAATATTTTATCCTTTTGCCCGGTTTCGCTTACACTGTGGGAGGAAGTCATAAAAAAACTGCTTTGCCACCCTTGTTCCTGGATAACAAAGCAGTTTTCAATCCGATACAGGAGATCTGAAAAGCTGCAGACTATGGATCCAAATGTTCCAGTCGCAGGCGTGCGTCGTGATTGCGTGTGCGCGTTTGAAGGAAAGCTACCAGGTCGTGCAGTTGTTGGGTAGTTAAGGTTCCGCCAAATGCCGGCATGGCACCGCCGCCATTCACGATTTGGATCGTTAATTGCTGGGCCGTCATCTTATCGCCTATATAGGTGAGATTGGGGCCATGGCCGCCCCCCTGTCCTCTTATCTCATGACAATACTGGCATCCTTCCTGTAAAAATAACTGTTGTCCGCGTTGAGCGGCTGGTCCGTCGTCGGCAACCAGAGAGACCGGCAATGGCTTGGTATCGAAAGCCGGTGCCCATGGCGTAATTTCTCCTAATATTAACAACGAAGTGACGATGACGACCACAGTTGCCGCTCCGGCCACCGCCCAGGGCCGTTTTATCGGATGACGTTCACCTTTGTTGGCAAGGAAAGGCACGGAAAATAATATGAGTGCTGTGAACAGAGGTCCCAGAATAATAACATAAGACTCCATCGCCGGAGGAGACAATGCAAAAATGGAGTCAGCCCAAACCAGGTACCAGTCCGGTAGCGGCATTACCTCAATACTGGAGGGATCGGGCGGACCTCCCAGAGCAGGGGGACCGATGTACACGGCAAACAAAACGATGGCAGCAAGCACGGCGACGCTAAACGTGATATCCCGCCAGGCGGCATCCGGGAAAAAGGGTACTCCTTCCTTTTTCAACATGGATTCGTACCACTTACGGTAGGTCTTGGGATCCACCGGCCGTCCGGCCTTTGGAGGCTCGGAAATGCCGTTGCGAAGGACAAGAAACAGGTGTAACCCCAGTACTCCGAACAACAGAGCGGGCAAAATAAACACATGGAAATCGAAGAAACGGCTGAGTGTTTGTCCGCCTACTGTCTGTCCTCCCAGGAGAAACCGCGCAAGAAAAGTTCCAAAGACGGGAGAGCGGCTGGCTTGTTCGGCACCGACCACGATTGTCCAGATTGCATTGTCGTCGAATCGCAACAATTGTCCCGTGAATCCCATTCCGAGGGTCAGCCCAAGCAGGACGACTCCGGTGATCCAGCTCATTTCCCGGGGAAATTTGTAGGCTGCGAAGATGTATACCCGGATCATGTGGATCGCCATGAAAAGTATCATGGCAGAAGCGCCCCAATAATGGATGCCACGCAGGATACCACCTAATGGAACTTTGTTATCGATGTATTGGAGGGAAGCGTAGGCCGTCCCCGATGACGGCTGGTATAACATGGCAAGGGAAATACCCGTAATCACCTGTATGATCAGACAGGTAAGCGTGGCCGTTCCAAACACATACCACCATTTCGCGCCTGGTGGTGCCGGGTGAGTGAGCATAGGAGCAACCAGTTCTCCTATACCGGTACGATCGTCAAACCAGGCCCATGCTTTTTTCAATGATTTCATCTTGGATTTTATCTCAATAAATATTATTTCCTATACGCAATAATTCGATCCTGCCTGCTTCTATGAAAGAATAAATGCCGGTTTCCCTCTGCAGATCCGATGATTCATCTTTTCTTCCAAAACAGATGCCCAATCTTTTGTTGTGGTAGCCACGGATCCAATCCATTCTTTCCGCCATTTTAATGCGGCCAGTGTGTTAGAGGCAGGGAGCTGGCCAGAATTTCCACATTCCCTTTTCTGACTCTCACGGGATATCGGTTCAGCGGCTTATTTGGCGGTCCACCTGCCCGGCTGCCGTCCTTATTGAAAACGCCGCCGTGGCAGGGGCACAGAAATATTTCTCCCTTGTTAACCCAGCGTACGGGGCACCCCAGGTGGGTGCAATTGATCGCAAAGGCGACAAATTCGGTTTCGGAGGTCCTGCGCAGCCATGCTCCGGTTTTAGAAGTGGCTCCATCCCACGGAAGTGTGAGAGAGTTTCTGAAATTCACCAACACCGTATCGCCAACAGCATAATTCTGAACGGGTCCGATGGCACGCCATTTTTTGGGGGCCTCTGTAAGAAAAGGGGTAATTAGTGATCCGACCACTGGTATCGCCAGAAAAATTCCAATGAGGCCGCTCATAGCAATGGAGAAGGCGGCCAGGAAATCTTTACGAGTCATTTTCGTTCTTTAGGTTTTTGATCCTTATTTCTTCTTTATATTCTGATCGTAAGATGGCGATCCACCCCACCATAGCTATGATAAGCAGGATAACTCCAAGAATGGAGATCAGGTAGTAGGTTACGAATCCCCAAAAAATGAGAGTAATTCCAAGAGCTAAGACGATCGGCCAGTAAGTGGGATGGGGGATGTTTTGTGGCTTCCCAAAATTGCCCGTATAATAGCGTTTACGGGTATTATCTTCTTCCATATCAGTTTAAGACCATTATTTCATGATGGTTGACTTGTACAGGCCTTACAGGCTTCCCGGGCCGCCTGATTGGTGGCCGTGACTGTGGTTTGAATGGGGTAGTATCCTTCTCGACCGACATTGATTCGTTACTGCGGGTCAGCCAGTTATAGAGAATGATCAATATTCCGGTGACATAAAGCATACAGCCGGGGATCCACATAAGCAGTCCGCCGAGCTGCTGATCCTCGGTTTGATTTAAACCCCAGACGTAAGTCGTGCCGCTGTTGAATACTGTATGATATAACCCCGGAGATGCGAAAGCGATTGAGACTCCCAGGGCGGAGCATCCCATACAAGCCGAAGCGAGGTAACCCGCACCGCTTAACGGCTGCAACCGGTATTCTTTTACAGGACACAGTACCGGCAGACAAAAGATGATTCCACATATGACCAAAGAAGCTATCTCCACCTGGGGAAGCAGAAATGCCAGAAAACCATGCCCCATCATCGCCTTGCCCATGTAGTTAAAGACTTCCGGGATATGCCAGAACCACATGGCGCCAACCCCCACTGTCCAGGCAAGGAACGGCTTAGAAGCACCCTTAATGATTCTCCTTACATAAGAATGGGATAGAATCGGACGTACCCGCTCAGCTGGTATCCCTGCCATTAATAAGGGCGGAGCTACCATCAGCAAAAGCATGTGCATCACCATATGAGCACTGAATAAATGTTGATGCGGGCCCGGTCCCATCGGGGCGGTTACTGCGAAAAGAATAATCGCGATTCCCGCAAAAAAGAAGATACTTTGAGCCTTGACCCTGAACCGGTTCCAGTAAAGGTAAGCCAGGAGTAATAACAGAAAACCTGAAATTGCCAGAGGATTCCAGTTCAACGGACTATTTAGTAATGACATAACGGAACTCCTTTCTCAGGTGATTAAATGTGGCAAAACATAAATGATTCCAAATACAAAAACCCATACGGCGTCCACAAAGTGCCAATAGACTTCGGCAGTTGATATCGGGGTTGCATCATTGACTTCATCGAAATCACCAAGCAGTGACAGAACCAGAACAATAGTCAAAAAGAGTAGTCCTACGAACACGTGCAGTGCATGAAATCCGGTAATTGTATAATAAGAGGATCCGAAGGTATTTGAAGCGAGGGTAAGGTTCTCTCCATAGAAATGGATATACTCGCTTACTTCACCGTATAGAAAAATAGCGCCGAATATGATGGTGACTATCAGCCAGCCCTTTAAGGCACGGTGTCTCCGTTCGTTCAGGCCTTTTCGTGCCCTGTGCATGGTCCAGCTGCTGGCAAACAAGAAGAATGTAAAAATAGCTGTGGTCTTGATATCCAGGGCCTGTACGGATTGGGGACCGCTGGTTAACTCATTACCATAGTATATGTACGAGAGGAGCAATACGAGGAAAAAAATCGCCTCTGAGGCTACAAAAACTTTGATTAACAATCTGGCTCTCATAATATTATCTTCCTGCTATCTATCATTTCACTTTCCAGACCGGTTTCTTTGAGCTGCGCTCATCTTCCTTCCAGTCCGGGTTATCCGGGTTCTTCAGATCAAATAAGGGACGTGCGCTTCGAACCGGAGGAAGTTCCACAAAACTCTTGGGCTGAGGCGGAGAAGTAGTCATCCATTCCAGCGTCCATGCGTCCCACGGATCATCACCCGCATCCTCGCCCTTCCGGACGCTGATATACATATTCCAGAAGAAAATCGCTACTCCGGCGGCCATGAAAATGACTCCGATAGAAGAGATCAGGTTCATGGTTCCAAAGCCGGGGATATCCGGGTAGGTAAATACGCGGCGCGGCATTCCATCCAGACCAAGAAGGTGCTGAATAAGGAAGGTCAGGTTGAACCCGAAAAAGAAGGTCCAGAAACTCCATTTCCCCAGTTTTTCAGAAAGCATTTTACCTGACATCTTGGGAAACCAGTAATAAATACCAGCGAACATGCCGAACAACGTGCCGCCGAGGAACACATAATGAATGTGTGCTACTACGAAATAGGTGTCAGTCAGGTTCCAGTCAATGGGTACGATGGCAAAAGCGATCCCGCTCAGGCCGCCAATGGTAAAATCCAGCAGAAATGCGATACAAAACCACATGGCCGTTGTGAGCCGGATAGACCCTCCCCACATTGTGAGGATCCAGTTCCATATTTTTATGCCCGTGGGAATTCCAATGAGCAAACTGGCGCCTGCAAAAAAGCTGTTCAGAGTGACGCCCAGGCCTGTTGCAAACATGTGGTGCGCCCAGACCCCGATCGAGAGTAACATGATAGCTACAGTAGAAAGAGCAACGAACATGTATCCGAAGATACGCTTCCGCGAGAAGACCGGAATTACTTCAGAAATAATACCGAATGCGGGTATAATCAGGATATATACTTCGGGGTGTCCGAATACCCAGAATATGTGTTGCCAGAGCATTGCCCCTCCGACGGCATTCAGAACAAAGAACTGTGTATGCAGGAGGCGGTCGAATAACAGCATAACCAACGCACAATTCAGGGCGGGAAGAGCGAACAGGATCAGCAGTCCGTTAAGGAATACCATCCAGACAAACAAGGGAAGGTTACTGAATTTCATCCCTGGTGCCCGGTATTGGAGTATGGTTACAACGAAGTTGAGCCCCGCACCTACACTGCCGATTCCCGCAAGAAGCAAAGCAAGGACGTAGTAATCGGAACCCTGTGTAGAGGAGAAATTGGCCTCTGCGAGCGGTGTATAACTGAACCACCCTGCATTAGGCGCACCGCCTGCCAGATAGCTGAAATATAACAGAAGCCCGCCCATCAGGGTTATCCAGAAGCTGAAGGCGTTCAACCTGGGGAAAGCCAATTCATTGGCTCCGATCATAAGAGGAACCAGATAAGTACCCATGCCAATGAGACCTGCCATCAGTACGAAGAAGATCATGGTCGTACCATGCATGGTGAACATCTCGTTAAAAACATCGGGCGTAAGAAAGGTGTTCTCGGGAACGGCAAGCTGAAGCCGAATGGCCATGGCCTCGATTCCTCCGCAGATAAAGAAGAGCGCGACCATAAGCATGTACATAATTCCTATCTGCTTATGATCGACCGATCCCAGCCATTGTAAAATTCCTTCGCCTGTTTTATAGGAAGGAAGTGCTACTTCCGGTTCTTCAATAATGGTGGCCTGGTTCATTTTAGTCCCTCCAGATAAGCGGTCAATTCCTGGACTTGAGTTACAGACATTCTGAAATTAGGCATATGAGCCCCTGGTTTGACATTTTGAGGATTAGTGAGCCATTTGTTCATGTTTTCGACATTATTTACTAACATTCCGGTCAGCAATGTATGACGACTGCCGATATGGGTCAGATCCGGCCCGATATCTCCCTTTGCCTTGGTGCCTCTTATGGAATGGCAGTTTACACAAGTGGAATTCATAAACAGGTCTTTGCCTTTCTCTGCCAATTCGTTTTGCGGAGCATCGGCCGGTTTCGCGTTTGCATTCAGCCATTTTTTGAAATCGTCAGGAGACTGGGCAATCACGTGAATACGCATCCATGCGTGCTCGGCGCCACAGAATTCACTACACGCGCCCTCGTAGACACCGGGCTTGTCGATATCCATCCAGATATAATTGCTGTGGTTGTGAAACATGTCCATCTTGCGACCCAGAGCCGGCACCCAGAAATCGTGCACCACGTCGGCAGACCGGAAGCTGATGAGCAGCCGGGTATTTGTCGGCATGTGAAATTCATTGGCAGTGACCACTCCCGTACCCGGGTAGCGTACCTCCCACCACCACTGATGGCCGACAACTACAATGTCGGGCTTCCGGTTGTCTGTCGGCTTGTGCATTTCTACCATAACCTGAACACTTCTTATAAAGTAGAACACTACTACCGCCGTAAAAAAGAGCACCAGGAAGGTTTCAAGGGCAACGTTACTATGAGTTCGGCTGGGAGCTACCTCTCCCTTTTTGCCTCTGTACCGGATGATAATATAGACCAGCAGCCCGAGTATAATAAGAAGTAACGGGACAGCCCCCCAGAGAAATTCGTTATATAGTTCTTGAATGGATCTGGCACCAGAAGACGCCGTACCAGCCAGACCAGACAATAGGTACAGATAAGCACACAGGTATGTAATAATCATCGCTTAATTTCAGGCAACGGGCTATTAAAGTGTTCAACTACCAATCTCAAGCGAAGCAAAGTTCGCCTTATTACAAGAGTAAATCAAGGTTCTGGTAAAAATAGTTCAGGTTTTGAGCCTGATTTTATCATTAAAACCGCTTCCAAAATCGGGCAAATTAAAAAACACTTAGAACTATCTGCATATTTTTAACTTCCGAGCCGGAATATGATCCATTACAGGTATAAATAACATGTTACGGCGATTTTAGTATCCAGCGATAGGAAGTATCGGTTTTTTTAGACGAAAATGTGGACATCATGCCCTTTTTGTTGAAAACTTTTGTTGCATCCCATTCCAAAATTTGGTTGCTTACTTCATCACTTTGTTTAGTGAACAGGTGTCCCGAATTTTCGGGATGAAAAGGGAAGCCGGTGAAACTCCGGGGCTGTTCCCGCAACTGTAAGCTGATAATTCCTTCTGATCACGCCACTATCTCTGGCCCAAACGAGATGGGAAGGCCGGAAGGAAAAGCAGCAAGCCAGGAGACCTGCCTGTCACGGATAAAATCGACATAACAATGAGGCCTTCGGGAGTTAAGGCAACATAGAAGTACAGCGGCGATTCTACAGCCGGCCTTTTCACGGAAGATAGAAAAGCCGGCCGCAGTGCGCGTCTGCTTCCATAGTCCCTTCCCCGCCTTATCATTTCCTGTTAACATGATAAGATTATGATTACGCACATCCCCGGATACCCGCGAATAGGTCCCGAACGAGAGCTCAAAAGAGCAGTAGAATCGTTCTGGAACGGTTCAATCGACGCTCAACAGCTTCATGAAACAGCCATGCATCTGCGCGTATCGAACTGGAAACAACAACATAAGGCAGGTATCGACCTGCTGCCTTGTAATGATTTTTCGCTCTACGACCACGTGCTCGATACGACGCTTCTGGTCGGAGCCATACCTGAGCGGTTTCATGCCCTCTTCTCTGACGATGATAACCATGATTCCTGTCATCCTTCTTTCTTGAAACGGTATTTCGCCATGGCCCGCGGATTCCAGGATGATCATCGGGATATTTCCGCAATGGAAATGACCAAGTGGTTCAATACCAATTATCATTATATCGTTCCGGAATTTACACGGAATCAGCGCTTTTCGGTTTCCTCTAATAAAATAACGGATGAATTCCGAGAGTGCCGGTCGGCTGGGTTTGCCGCCAAACCGGTTCTCATCGGTCCTGTCAGCTATTTGCTGCTCGGCAAGGAAGCCGGCAGCGGTTTTCACCGCCTGGAGCTGCTCCCCGATCTGCTGAGCGTTTACCAGGAGATTTTACAAAAGCTGAGATCACTGGGCGCCGAATGGATTCAACTGGATGAACCCTTTCTGGTCACGGACCTGGATCAGCGCGCCCGGGAGGCTTTTTTGCCGGCTTATCAAAAATTGGCGGAAGCGCGTAACGGATTGAAATTAATGGTAGCCACCTACTTCGGCGGTTTGGGAGATAATATGGAACGGGCCTGCTCCCTGCCTGTCGATGCCCTTCATGTCGACCTTGTGGAAGATCCCGAACAACTGGATTCCATCCTCCGGCAGTTTCCAAAGGATCGTTATTTGTCGCTCGGACTGATCGACGGGCGCAATATCTGGAAGACTGATCTGGACGAGGCGGCGTCCCTCATTAAAAAAGCGGCTGAAAAACGGGATACCGCCCGTTTGATGCTGGCTCCATCCTGCTCCCTGCTGCATTGTCCTGTTGATCTGGACCAGGAAGATGATACACGGGCTTTGCCTGAAGAGGTGAAAGGCTGGATGGCCTTCAGCAGGCAGAAAATGGAGGAGCTTGGTTTGTTGCGGAACGTCGCGGACAACACGGCCACCCCCGGAGAGAAGGAGCTTTTCGCGAAACATCAGCAGGAAGTTTACTCAAGGAGGAGTTCCGGCCTTGTACATGATGAACGGGTTCAGAAACGCTTGCGGGAACTTGGGGACCGGCGGATGCAGCGTGCGCATCCCTTTGCCGTTCGTAAGGAAAAACAGCGAAAAGAGCTCGGCTTGCCGGATTTCTTCCCGACAACCACCATCGGATCCTTCCCTCAGACCAAAGAAGTGCGTCAATGGCGAAATCAGCTCCGTCAGGGGCAAATAACCGCAGAGGAGTATATTGGGAAAATCCGGTCGGAGATTAAACGTACCATCGAATTTCAGGAATCCATTGGGCTGGATTTGCTCGTCCATGGTGAGTTTGAGCGCAACGACATGGTAGAGTATTTCGGAGAACATCTCTCGGGATTTGCCTTCACCCGGCACGGCTGGGTTCAGAGTTATGGCACGCGATGCGTCAAGCCGCCGGTTATTTTCGGAGATGTGGCACGCCCGAACCCCATAACCGTATCATGGTCGCAGTATGCACAATCGCTGACCCGGAAGCCGGTAAAGGGAATGCTCACGGGCCCTGTGACGATCCTGTTGTGGTCGTTCGTCCGCGATGATCAGCCGCCGGCACAAACGGCCCGCCAACTGGCCCTGGCCATACAGGACGAGGTGCGCGACCTGGCGGAGGCCGGTATCCGGGCCATCCAGATCGACGAGCCGGCTTTCCGCGAAGGGCTCCCTTTGCGCCGCAGCGATCGCGATTCTTACCTGGCATGGGCGGAAGAAGCGTTTCATATCGCTTCTTCCTGTGTCGGCGACGAAATCCAGATTCATACCCACATGTGTTATTCCGATTTCAACAATATCATCGATTCTATCGCCCGCCTCGACGCCGATGTCATCTCTATCGAGGCTTCCCGGTCGGGCATGGAATTGCTCGAGGCCTTCCGCACTTTCAACTATCCGAACGACATCGGACCCGGGGTCTACGATATTCACTCCCCCCGCATTCCGAAAAGTCCGGAAATAATTGCTCACCTGAGGGAAATAATCGGCGTAATTGATGTGGCAAAAGTCTGGGTGAATCCCGACTGCGGGCTCAAAACAAGGGGATGGTCCGAGGTTGAACCGGCACTGAAAGAAATGGTGAATGCCGCCCGGCAGATGCGGCGGGAGGTTGAGTATTTATCGAAAACATCGTAGTGCTGTGCCGAAACCATTCCTTCGTACGATCCTCCCGTCTTTCATACGCCGGAACCCGCGTAACTCTGCGGGAAACTAAAACCGTCTGTAAGGTTGGGAGAGGTCGTCAAAAGTTATTTAAAAACAATTCAATAATTCTGAATATAAGGAGCTTGTATGATCAAAAAATTACTTGGAAAGACCTCGGTTCGTGATAATGTGGAACTTGGGGAACAGCCCCGGTATCCGGTTTTCCGGGAGCTTTATGAGCGGCAGAAACAGGCCGTCTGGTTCCCCGAGGAGCTCAACATTCAACAGGATGCTCTTGACTACCATCATCTTTCCGAAGATGAAAAACGGATTTTCGATACTGCGGTCGGCTATTTCTGCTCCTCCGAACTGCTGGTTCAAAATGTACTGATCAACACGTTCTTCCCGCTGCTGACAGATCCTCATGCCCGGATGAGCTTCAGTACCCAGTTGTTCATGGAAAACATCCACAGTGATTTCTTTGAGATCGTACTCCAGTCGTTCAACATGGACCGGGAGAAGATGTACCGTGTGGCCTTTCAACACCCTGTTTTGAAAGAAAAACAGATGCTGATCACCGGAGAAATCGACCGGATCAGCAGGGCGGATCCCGATCCGGAAACGACCCGGGGTGTCCGGGAAATACTGAAAGCCATTCTTCTGAATAACATTATTCTTGAAGGCATTTTCTTTTATTCTTCTTTTGCCCATTTCTTTGCACTCAAAGACATGGGCAAGATGAAAAACGTGGTTTCCGGCGTCGAACTTATCCTGATCGATGAATCCCTGCACCTCCAAAACGGCATTGAGGCTATCCTGATCCTGCTGGACGAGTATCCCGAAATACTCGCGGACACCGCTTATGTGGATGGGCTGTATGAACTCATCCTGAAGGGAAGCGAGCTTGAGATCCGGTATGTGCATGAGCAGTTCGGCGACCGCACGATCCTCGGTCTGTCTGCCGGTGAACTGGAACGCTATCTTCGGTTTATTACCGACCGCCGCCTGCAGGAACTGGGTTTTCAGCCCTGTTACGGGGTTACTGAAAACCCGCTGCGGTTTCTGCAGAAAGAGGATGTTCGCAAACTGACCAACTTCTTCGAAGTGTCATCCACCGAATACACCAACTATTGAAATAGCAGAGATGTTGTAGAGGCGCGAAATTTCACGTCTCTACAACTCTGTCACTACCAGCCGATTACTGACAATTAACCACTCCATCATGACAAACCGGATTGTAATAAAACGCGACGGAAAGGAAGAGGCGTTTGAAACGCGCAAGATCGTAAACGCGATTTATGCTCTTTTGGAAGGGATTTCGATTCAGGATGATTATGAGATCGTCTACAAAATCATCAAAGAACTTGATCTCAAGGTACCCTCCAGGGTGAGTACGGAAGAGCTGGATACCCTGCTGCTTAAAGCCATAGAGGCTCTCGTTTCCCATAACCCGTTATTCGACCGGATGGCTGCCCGGCAGTTGCGCAAAATCCTCGGCCGCGGAATTGACCAGCGGTTTTCCGGTTTCGCAGAGATGATCCGCTATGGCGTTCAGGAAGATATATACCAGCGGGCATTACTTGATTTCGATCTTGAAGCGCTTGAAAAGGAAATAGATCCATCCCGTAACGATCTCCTTGAGTACGCCGGACTTCTTACACTCAGCGACCGGTATCTCACGCGCGACCGTAAGCGTTCCGTCATGGAAAAACCACAATGGTTCTTCATGCGGGTGGCCATGGGGATAGGTTCTCCCGGGGCCGGCCAGGAAGAAGTGATCCGTATCTATAATAAACTTTCGCACCTCGAATACCTTCATTCCACGCCCACATTATACAATTCGGGGCTTCAGGCCAGTCAGTACAGCAGTTGTTATGTCAATGTCGTAGACGACTCGCTTGACTCTATCATGGAGAAACTGAAAGAGACGGCCTTCCTGGCAAAATACGCCGGAGGGGTCGGAACCGATGTCACCCGGATCCGGGCCACCGGCTCGCCCATTCGCTCGCTTAATGCACATTCATCAGGGATCATCCCATTTGTCAAAATATTCGATACAACGGTGAATGCCATCCAGCAGGGAGGGCGCCGTCGAAGCTCGCAGGTCATCTATCTGCAACCCTGGCATCTCGATGTAGAAGCCTTCCTGGATTTGCGTGATACCAACGGGAATGCCTATTTCAGAACGCCATCGCTGAATACCGCTTTCTGGATGCCGGACGAAATGATGAGGAGAATCAATGAAAATGAGGATTTATACCTGTTCGATCCCGGTGAATGTCCCGGGCTGATCGAACAGACCGGCGCCCGGTTTGCCGAATTGTACAGGGAGTGTATCCGGAAAGCTGAAGAAGGAACGATATCCCGCTGGAAGAAGGTCCCGGCAAGAGATTTTTTCAGAAAATACCTGTTTAAGCTGGCCAAAACGGGTCACCCGTGGCTTACTTTCAAGGATGCCCATAACCGTACAAATCCATGCCCGGCGTATAGTATGATTCACAGCTCGAATTTGTGCACCGAGATCTCGATTCCCAACCACCCGGGTTCGACGGCCGTCTGTACACTGGCTTCGGTGAATTTGTCGCGCCACCTTAACCGGGACCAAACCGATTTCGATTGGGAACGGCTGGAGGAAACGCTGGTCGTTTGCGTGGACGCGCTGGATAGCATCCTCGACAGAAATTTTTATCCCTCTGAAGCCTCACGGCGAAATACGCTTGATCTACGCCCTATTGGCATTGGAGTGATGGGCTTCGCAGAAGCGCTGACGAAGATGAGAATCGCCTATGACTCGGACAAAGCCATTGAACTGGCCGGGAAAATCGGGGCTTTTATGCGCCGGATTACCTACGCCCGCTCAGAGTCGCTGGCCGATGAAAAGGGACCGTTTCCCCATTATGAAGAGCAGGCCCGGAAAAAGCAGCCATACCCTTATCCCCCACGCCGGAATGCCGTTTTGCTGGCCATTGCCCCGACGGCATCCATCTCCATTATTGCGGGAACCACTTCGGGAATCGACAGCCTGTTCAGCAACCTCTATTCCCGCGACACCCTCTCAGGCAAGCATCTTATCGTAAACAGGAACCTTGTCGACTGCCTGGAAGAAAACGGCTTATGGAATGAGCGGATGGCCGGTCTCATCAAGCAGCATAACGGCTCTGTGCAGCACATCCGGGAACTGGACGATGTTTTGGACAAGACGCTGTTTAAAACGGCTTATGAGATCAATCCCCGGCGGCAGGTTGATATAGCTGCTGCTTTTCAGCAATCGGTGGATCAGGCGGTTTCCAGGTCGCTCTATCTT
Organism: uncultured Chitinophagales bacterium; assembly: GCA_964572735.1. Classification (GTDB taxonomy): domain Bacteria; phylum Bacteroidota; class Rhodothermia; order Balneolales; family DATFMH01; genus DATFNI01. The sequence goes on from CAZNHE010000003.1 coordinate 72,628, forward strand.
ACGGAAGAGCAGAGGGAAAAGATGGAGGAAATCTATCTCTACGCCTGGAAGAGCGGACTAAAATCGACTTATTATTGCTTCATCGATAAGAAAATCCGCGGGGAAAAGTATACCGAAACCGTGAATAAGCGCGGAACCCGTAAAGGCTTTGGCGGAACGAAAGCAACCGGTGGGCATCCCGATGCTGCAAAAGAACCGGCTGTGGAGATGGAAGAATCTGAGTCTTCCATAGAGCAGCCTGAGGTGCGAGCACGCGAAAAATTTGGCGACGAAATAGTGGATCAGGTAATGGAAGGCAATGCAGAAAGTTGTCCCACGGACCCGCTCCTCAGGCTGGTGTGCCCCAGTTGCGATTAGGGTTAGGCCTCAAGTCCCGCCTGTAGTTGTTTGCCGGTTCCGGATTTTACCCTTTCAGGGCTGTTTTGTGAAAATCCGTAACGCTTCCTGCGACCCCGATACATCGGGGCCACAATGTTCACAATGAATCTTACAACGGTCACTATGTTTTTGTCTTTCTATACCTTTGTGGAATCTTTGTGAACATCGTGGTTTCTTCTCCTAAAATAACTCCACACGACCTGATATATCGGTGCTATAAATCCCGCCGGGGATGAAATCTTTGCAGCATCAATAATGGAGCGACTCTTCGCTCATCTTGCCCCGGAAAATCTTGTGGATGTACCCGAAGTAGAAGATGGTCAGGATAAGTGCAATGCTCCACCAGATGATCCCGGCTACCAGGCCATAATGTCCCGCAGCGGTATCGTAAATAGTCAGCGAAGGGTTTACGTCGTTGGTAGATGGTAATACAAGAGGATACATACCGATCACCGTCGAAGCGAGCGTGAAAAAGATAAAGATAGACGAATAAAAAAACGGACGCTCGTCGGGCCCTTTGCGGAAGGCGCCGGGCAGCAGGGACCCGGCAAGGATTCCGATGGCCGGGAAAATGTACCAAAAGGGATGGTTGAAGTAATTAGCGTAAAAATCGCGGCGGACGAAAAACATCATCCATGCTGAAATAATCACCAGAACCGGAATCAGCCACGACCATTTTGCCCCAAACCTGCGCAGCCGGTCGTTCAGCGGGCTGTCCGTCTTTTTGATGATCCAGGCGGCTCCGTGAAAAAACAGGGTTACCACGGCAATCACACCCATTGTTGAGGTAAACCAGTCCAGTACCCCCACGTTTCCAAAAGGTGCGAAGGTATTCCACAGCGGAGTAAAGAAATATTGCGGATCATATTCCGCCGTCCCATTGACAATTCCGCCCAGATTCACTCCGCGGACAATATTTCCCAGGGCGGCTCCAAGAAACAGGGCGATCAGTACACCTGTAATCCCGAACCAGAAATCCAGGAACCTCTTCCAGATGACATGTTCCACATGATTGCGTAACTCAAGGCTGATGCCCCTCAATATAAGCAGCCAGAGCAGGATGATCAGCGGGAAATAAAAGCCGCTGAACGAACTCGAATAAGCCAGCGGAAAGGCGAAAAACAGGGTCCCGCCACCTGCGATGAGAAATACTTCGTTTCCGTCCCAAAAAGGACCAATGCTGATTTTGACCAATTGTCGTTCATGTTCGTCTTTTGCAAAAAACCAGTACACCATGCCGGCTCCGAAGTCGTAGCCATCGAGTACGATATACATGATGAACATGAATGAAACGAGTATGAACCAGAGTGTTTCCATATCGCCGGGGATCAGGAAGTTGAGGGGTCAGGACCTTTGCGGATAATTGAGCCGATGAGCACGAGGAAGAGGACTCCGAGCAGGAAATACAGCCCTGTGAATCCGAGCAGGGTAAAGAGTGTACTGCCCGCCGATACTGTCGGGGAAGATCCGTCTGCGGTTCGCAGCAGCCCGTAAACCAGCCAGGGCTGGCGCCCGGTCTCTGCCGTCGCCCATCCGGCGGTATTGGCCAGAAAAGGAAACGGTACGGCGACAATCAGCAGCCACATCATCGTGCGGTTTCGAAAAAGCGATCCCCGCCAGAGCAGGAAGGCGCTTATCAGGAGGATGACCACGAAAATGGTCCCCAGCCCAACCATAATGTGATACGAATAATAAACCAGGGGGACATTGGTGGGCAGCTGATCCGGATCGAAATCGTTCATGCCCTTCACCGCTTTGTCGAAATGATGATAGGTCAGCAGGCTCAGAATACCCGGCATGTACAGAGGATTGTCGATCCGCTTCTTCTCCATGTTCAACTGGCCCATGAAGATAATAGGCGTTTGCGGGTGGGTTTCAAAGATTCCCTCCATGGCAGCCATAGTAGCCGGCTGATACCTGTCGACATTCTTTGCCTGCTGATCGCCCGTAGGGAAGATCATTAACAAACTGGCGATAACCCCGACAACAACTCCGAAACGTATGAATTGTTTACCCCATTCAACATGCCGTTCACTGAGAATATAAAAGGCACCGATCCCGGCCATCACAAACGATCCTGTTACCACTGCTCCGAGCATTGTGTGGGCGTATTGCCAGGACGTCCATGGATTGGTGAGTAGGGCCCAGAAGTCGTTCAGCACGTAACGCCCGTTGGCAAGTGTCTCATAACCGACGGGATGCTGCATCCAGCCGTTGGTCGAAACTATGAAATAACCGCTTATCCATGAACCTGCAAACACGAGTACGGCGCTAAGCCAGTGAAGCGTAGGCCCGATTCTCTTTTCTGCAAACAGAAACAACCCGAGAAAACTCGACTCCAGGAAAAAGGCAAACATTCCCTCCATCGCCAGCGTCTGGCCGATTACTCCGCCGCTGAGTTCCGAAAACCGGGCCCAGTTAGTTCCGAATTGAAATTCCATCGGAATCCCGGTGACGACACCCACAACAAAATTGACCGCAAAAATCCTGGCCCAGAATTGTGCTGCTTTGTTGAATTTTTCTTCACCCTTCCATATCGACAACGTTTTCAGGATGACGATGAACAGGGCCAGCCCCATTGTCAATTGGGGAAACAGGTAATGAAAACTGATGGTAAAGGCGAACTGCAGACGATCATATAGAACATGAGCCATAGTTATCACCAATTAACGGGTAAAGCAGATAAGAAACTCTTTAACTTCGGGGATGGCAAAAGGATACAAAAATGCGAATGAAAAGTAAATGGTTCCGGCCCGGGTTGCCGGCCCCGATTCGTTACGTTTCATGCATGCAAAACCGGGTAGTCCATTTATGGTTTTCGTATCTTACATGCTATTTTGATTGTTTACCGAACCAGTCCAAGATATGTCCCAATTCAGCGAGGCATTGCATCCCCCGAAGGCTGCCGATAGCCGGCCCATTGTTGTCAAAGGGGCCCGCGTCCATAATCTAAAGAATATTGATGTTTCCATTCCGCGCAACAAGCTCACTGTGGTGACCGGGGTTTCCGGTTCCGGAAAATCGAGCCTGGTCTTTGATACCGTTTATGCGGAGGGGCAGCGCCGCTATGTGGAGAGCCTGTCCAGTTATGCACGGCAGTTTTTACAGCGGATGGATCGTCCGGATGTCGATTTCATGCAGGGCATTTCTCCTGCGATGGCTATCCAGCAGAAAAATACGACCACCAATCCGCGTTCGACAGTAGGAACCACTACCGAAATTTATGATTACCTGCGGCTGCTTTATGCACGTGTGGGCATCACCTGTTCGCCGGTTTCAGGTGAGCCCGTAAAAAAGGACAGCCCCCAGAGTACGGCCGATGAATTGATTGGACGATTGGAGGAGGGCACTAAATTCTACGTACTTTTTTCCCTGCCGCATCATCCCAAAAAGAAAGTTCAGGAGGAGCTGCAGACGCTGAAGGAAAAGGGGTTTACGCGGCTCCTCACCAGAGAGGAGGAACTGATCGACCTGACCCGGGGCGAACCTGCTCTGAAGATGTTCAGGAAAAATCCTCCCGATGTGCTGGTCGACCGGCTGAGCATCCGTAAAGGCGATACCGATTCCCGAAGCCGGCTGATCGACTCGCTTGAAACGGCTTTCAGGGAAGGAACCGGCCGTTGCATCGTCAGGCTTCGCGGGGGCGAATCGTTGAGTTTCAGTGAACATTTTGAACGGGACGGCATGGAGTTCGAAGAGCCGACGCCGCAGATGTTTTCGTTCAATAACCCGTTTGGCGCCTGCCCGAAATGCGAGGGGTTCGGACGGGTGACCGGTATCGACGAAGATAAGGTGGTCCCCGATCCTGAAATGACGATCCGCGACGGGTGTATCGCTCCGTTTAATACCCCGCGTTTCCTCACCCATCTGAAAGATCTGATCCGGGTGGCCGCCCGATATAGCTGGCCGATCGACATTCCCTACCGCCGGTTACCTCCGGAAGTACGGAAGAAGCTGTGGGAAGGGCAGGATGAATACATCGGAATCAACGGTTTCTTTGAAAGTGTCAGGGAGGAATTTTATAAAGTACATATGCGTGTTTTTTACGCCCGTTACCGCGGCTATGCCCGCTGCCCCGAGTGCGACGGTTATCGTGTGCGTAAGGATGCTCTTTATGTGAAGGTCAACGGGATGCATATCGGGCAAATCACCGATATGACGATCGCTCATGCCCGCAAGTTCTTCGATCGGCTTGAGCTTACGACGTTTCATCAAAAGGTAGCCGATCAAATCCTGTATGAAATCCGGAAACGGCTCAAGTATCTGGAGGAAGTGGGGCTCGAATACCTCACACTCGACCGGCTGACCCGAACCCTCAGCGGCGGGGAGGCGCAGCGTATCAATCTGGCGAATGCACTCGGGAGTTCTCTGATCGGCAGTCTCTATGTGCTTGACGAACCGACGATCGGGCTGCATCCGCGAGACAACGACCGGCTGATCAATATTCTCAGATCGCTGCGCGATATAGGAAATACTTTGCTGGTAGTCGAGCATGATCCTGCAATGATGCGATCGGCCGATCATATTATTGATATCGGACCTTTCGCCGGAAACTATGGCGGGGAGATCACGTTTGAGGGAAATTATGATGAATTGAAGAAATCATCGAATCTGACGGGAAAGTACCTGAGCGGCAAGCTGGCTATCCCGGTGCCCAAAAAACGCCGCAAGGGGAATGGGCGCAAGATCGAAATTGAAGACGCATCGGAACATAATCTGAAGAATATCAACATCTCTTTCCCTCTGGGCGTCTTCACGTGTGTAACCGGAGTGAGCGGATCAGGCAAATCAACACTGGTACATGACACGCTGTATGGAGGTATCATGAAAGAGAGAGGTTCCTACAGCGGTCCGGTCGGTCGTTTTAAAAAGCTGTCGGGGCTGCAATACATCGAATCGGCCGAAATGGTCGACCAGTCGCCGATCGGTCGTTCCTCCCGGTCGAATCCCGCTACTTACATCAAGGCTTTCGACGGTATTCGTGATGTTTTCGCAAATACCAGACAGGCCAAAATTATGGGGTTCACCTCCGGACATTTTTCGTTCAACGTTCCCGGAGGGCGCTGTGAAGCCTGCCAGGGCGAAGGAGTGCAAAAAATAGAGATGCAGTTTCTGGCCGATATCGAACTGCCCTGCGAGGTGTGCCACGGGAAACGATATAAGCAGGATGTTCTGTCGGTAAAATATCGGGGGAAGAACATCCACGATGTATTGGAGATGTCGGTGAGTGATGCCATCGAATTTTTTGTGGACGAGCGTGCTATTATCGACCGGCTCCAGATTCTCGAAGATGTAGGGCTGGGCTACCTGAAACTGGGCCAGAGCGCCACAACGCTCTCCGGCGGGGAGGCGCAGCGGGTGAAACTCGCGAGGTATCTCTCACAACCCACCCAGGGCAAAACGCTTTACATTTTTGACGAGCCTTCCACAGGGTTGCATTTCGACGACATCAGAAAACTACTGGATTCCTTCAACCGGCTGGTGGATCAGGGGCATTCGGTGGTAGTCATCGAACACAACCTGGACATCATCAAATCCGCAGATTGGGTGATCGATCTCGGACCCGAAGGTGGATTTGCGGGTGGCAAGGTCATCGCCACAGGCACCCCGGAGCAACTTTCGGAAATGGAACAAAGCTATACAGGCAAATATTTGAAAGATGTTTTGAATGTGTAATTTAACGTGGGTTTGAACGATCTGCATTCACGTTACTATATATTCGTGCTCACTCCGATCCATCGGAGGGTGCTCGTGTTTCGTAATCGGCAATTCGACTATCGAGTACGAATACGAGTCGATGTTTTATCGTAAGTTGAGAAATTTAATACCCTTGCGTATTCATAACAAAATAAGCCTCCGGGGTGGACTCATACGTCCCATGAATCCTGGCAGGGATGAAATGATGATATTTCTCTTATTTCAAATTCACGTTAATTCATAGATCCATGCCTGATTCACAGATACATTGTCCGCTTTGCAGCTCAGCGGAAGTATCGTTTCATCTGCGGTGCAGGGATCATTTGGTAAGTAACGAAGCGTTCGATCTGTTCCGCTGTTCTTCCTGCGAACTCGTTTTCACGCAGGCGCCGCCGGGTCCGGCGGAAATCGGGCGGTATTATCAGTCGCCGGATTATATCTCCCATTCCGATACCAAACATGGTCTTACGGCGCGACTTTATCATCTGGCACGGCGGCTCATGCTTTCCGCAAAAAGAAAGAGTATTCAAAAAAATACCGGAAGAAACAAAGGGAGATTACTGGATTTCGGGAGTGGCACCGGCTATTTCATCCGCCATATGGCCGATCATGGCTGGGAGGCTCAGGGTATCGAAATCGATCAGGGAGCGCGGGAATATGCAAAGAGATGGACGGGTCTACCTGTTGATGTACCCGAAAAGCTGGCTTCTTTCCTGGAAAATCAGTTTGATGTGATTACACTCTGGCATGTGTTTGAACACCTTCATGATTTCAAGGAAATGCTGGCCCGGTTTCATCGCATCCTGAAGGCTGATGGAAAACTGATTTTGGCGTTGCCCAATTATACCTCGTTCGATGCGCAGCATTACCGGGAATTTTGGGCAGCTTATGATGTACCCCGGCATCTCTGGCATTTTTCGCCTGTAGCGCTGGCACGATGCCTGGATGCAGCGCATTTTCAGCTCAAAGCGATGGCTCCTCTGCCTTTTGATGCGTTTTACGTAAGCATGCTCAGCGAGAAATACCAGGATCATCGGCTTTTTCCCCTGCGCGGCCTGTTAAACGGAACAGCCTCCTGGTTTATCACTCAGAAAGAACCCGAACGAGGCAGTTCACTGGTTTATGTTGCCGGGAAAAGCTGAACCAGGATTATCACAGATCTCCAGGACGCTTTCGGAAAAATCCCGGAAGTCCTATCTTAGTCCTCCCAATCCTGGTACCAAAGTGGTTTAAATCAGCCATTCAGAAATGACAAAAGGAAGGGTACATCATTCGTCCCTTGAGAAGAATCACCTCAAATATCATCTACATGAAGAAATATTTCGTTGGTACAATTGCTGCGTTCCTTTTGTCATTACCCCTGATGGTGCATGCCCAGACTTCTATCAGTGGAACCGTGGTCGACCGGCAAACGCAAAGGCCGGTTGCGGGAGCATCCGTTGCCATTCCGGGTACTCAGATAAATACTGCAACCGGTGGAAACGGGGAGTTCACGCTTACATCAGATCATCCGGTCAATCGGATAATCGTTACGTGCATCGGGTATAACCCGGAGAACGTTCAGGTGAGCAATTCCGGCAAACCGTTGTTCATTCAGCTGACTCCTTCCCAGACCCGGCTTCCGGGCATAGAAGTGGTTGGAAGCAGTCTGCTTTTACGGGCCCGGTCGGTTGGAGTGCTGACGCAGCACGATCTCACCCGTTTCAGCGGATTGAAGCTGGGAAATGCGATTAATACGATACCGGGCGTGTTCATGCAGTCGCGTACTCCCTGGGGAGGCGCGCGGGTGACCATACGCGGCTATTATCCCAATGCAGGGAAGAATGTGAACTTTAACGGACTCGGTTATCAGGTTTTTCTTAATAATATCCCGATAACAGATGCATCGGGACTGACTGTCATGGACGGCATCGATTTTACTTCACTTGGGAAGGTGGAGGTCATTAAAGGCCCTGAATCCAGCCGGTACGGAAATTCGATAGGAGGTACTTTGCTGCTTTATACCGCCCGTCCCACCCCGAATCAAACGAGTCTTGAACAACAGGTGATAAGCGGCAGTTATGGACTTTTTCGCAGTAATACGACTTTTCAAAGTGCCGGGGAACATTCGAATATTGTTGTTAATTACGGACACCAGTCGTTCGATTCTTTCCGGCCCCACAGCGCTTCGAAGAAAGATTATATCCGGATAAACGGAGATTTTGAGGTGGCAGACCGGCAAACGATCTCAACATATTTCGCCTACGGTTATTCATATGAAGAACTCGCCGGCGAAATTGACGGCGGCGATTTTTATAATCGCAGGCCGGTCAGCAACGCCCGATACCTCGCCAACAATTCTCACACCAAAATTAAAAATTTTGTGGTGGGTGTCACGGATGATTATCGCATTAGCAGACATTTCGGAAACCGGACCACCGTCTTCGGCACCGGCCATACAGCCAATCAGCCTTTTGCCCATGGTTTTACCGATGCCAACCAATTCAATTTCGGTGCGCGATCCGCTTTTGATCTCACAACGCACCTTGATAATGTGGGCATTAATGGAACGCTCGGCGGCATGTTCCAGCGTTCGGACGTCGCCAGCAATGGTGTGTTTATTGTGCCGGCACCGCCCTTCCCGCAAATACCTAATGATCAGGAAAACTATGCCATGAATTATTACTTCTTCACGGAATGGGGCTTTTCGCTTCCGGATCAGTTTACGGTGACGGTCGGGGCCAGCCTGAACAAGAATAACTTCGGCATTAAAAATATGCTCCGGAATAATCAGGTGAGTAACGACACGCGGCTGATGGTGAAATCCTTTAAGCCGGTTTTCGCCCCACACGTTTCGGTTTCAAAGGTATTTAACGAAAAAATGTCGGTGTATGCCAGTATCAGTTCCGGATATACACCGCCGTTACTGGGTGACGCCACGGCCAGTGACGGAAGCGTGAACCTTGCCCTCAGGCCGGAGCGTGCGGTCCAATATGAGGTTGGAGCCAGGGGAAACCTTCTCAGGAAACGACTGACCTACCAACTCTCGCTGTTCGACCTGGAAAATACCCACAAACTGGTCAGTGAGACCTCCAATTCAGTCACATTTACCACAAATGCCGGAAAGCAGAGAAACAGAGGAGCCGAACTTTCGATAAGCTGGCTCGCAGTAAATAATAACGACTGGATTCTCTCACTGCTTCGCCCGTGGGTTTCCTACTCTTACTCCGATTTCAAATACGTTGATTTCAAAAGCGACAATAACAATGATGCAAATACCGTCGATTACTCCGGAAATTCGGTAGCCAGGGTCGCACCCAATGTGCTGAACGCGGGTGTTGATCTGAAAACCCGGCCGGGTTTCTACCTGAACGGTACCTGGCGGTTTGTGGACAAAGCACCCGTGACGTTCGACAATTCTACCTGGATGAAACCGTACAACCTTTTGAGTTTGAAAGTGGGGTATATGAGGCGGCTTGGCGATCATTTCAAGCTTGATCTTTTCGCCGGCGGGGATAATTTGCTGGGAAATACGTATTACTCCTTCCTTTTCGTCGGCCCGGAGATTAACGGCCTGACGCAATCTCAGGATGGAGGAAGCGGCGACGGGTATATCATTCCGGGTCCGTATAAACCCACCGTCTACGGCAGCTTCACTCTTTCCTATATTTTTTGAGAGAGAATGAATGTCAGGCGGGCAGTTATGCTGAAATGAAGAACAGGAACCAACCCTATTTCCATTTAAGATGAAACCGACAGCAGGTTGCTTTCCGTAATTCAGTACAATAAATTATGTGTACACGAAGTTCGTGTACCATGAAAATATTACCTTCAGTGCGGATGAATCGTTAGTTAAAAAAGCACGGCTGAGAGCGGCGAAAGAGCATACTACGCTTAATCAACGTTTTAGAGACTGGCTGGCCCGTTATGCTACTCAGCCGGAATTTGAGTGTGATTACAAAGAGATCATATCACAATTAAGCTATGCCAAACCGGGCCGTTCGTTTACCCGGGATGAGTTAAATGAGCGATAAGTACTTCCTGGATACCAATATCATCATCTATTCTTTTGATGATGATAATAAAGGAAGACAAATCATAGCCAATAACTTGATTATCCAGGGCATTTCCGGGAATAATGCGTTTTATAAGCTATCAGGTTGTACAGGAATTCATCAATGCAGCCACCAGAAAGTTTAAAGTCCCCCTGAGTTATGCGGACTGTAAGCTTTACGTGGATAAAGTACTTATGTTTTTGTGGGATATTTACCCGGGGATAGAACTCATCCACTCCGCTCTTGATGTTTCAGAACGTTGGAAATATTCATTTCATGATTCACTGATAATAGCAGCAGCTTTGGAAGCATCTTGTTCCATTCTCTATTCCGAAGATTTACAGCATGAACAAAAGATTTACTCGCTGCAAATTATCAATCCTTTTCTTTAGTCCGTCGTGAGTAAGATTACTATTTAATTACTCCTGTGTTGTTTTTGCATTTTGGGCACAGCGGGCATCGATGAGTGAAGAAAAGGCTGTGTTTTTGTATCCGGCAGGGAAATAGTTTCTCATCCATCTCCTGTCGATGTAATGCTTGAGCCGCAGCATGAGCCGGTTCCTGATCCATATACTGCCGGTGGTACAGATTCCCTCAGGCCGTCCGGTGGACAGGATCAGGGGATTGACGGG